>NZ_JBFBCE010000026.1:0-117553 GCF_040689595.1 Streptosporangium sp. NPDC051023
ACGTGGCCCGCGCCCTGCCGCTGGACTTCTCGGGAACCGTGGCCACGTGCTCCCTCCTGGTCGCCGCCGAACTCTCCGAGCGGCCCGGTGTCGAGTCACGGGCCGATCCGCTGCGAGACCAGCCGGTGTCTACTCCGGCGCGCTCGCGTCGCAGCCCTGATATTGCCGTGACACACGCCGTTCGGTGGCGTCGATGTAGTCGTTGAGGGCCCGGCGGGAGTGGGTGAGCGTGTCGATGTGCTCGTCCAGCCCGTGCAGGCGTGCTCGCAGGGTGACCATAAGCTCCGGGCAGGGCTCGAAGTCGGGGGTCGTGCCGGTGGCGCAGGGCAGCATGAACCCGATTTCCTGGGTCGACAGTCCGGCTTCGAGCAGCCTCCTGATCTGCGTCACGGTCAGGAGGGCGTCGTCGGTGTACTCGCGGTAGCCGTTGGCGCCGCGGCCGGGCTCGAGCAAGCCCTGGGCCTCGTAGTAACGCAGCTGATGCGCATGAACTCCGGTCCGCCGGCTCAGCTCCCCGATCAGCACGCTCGCTCCCCCTTGACCTTCATATCGGTGTGAACGTTGAGGATTCTGCCATGACCAGCAACCCATCTCGAGGGAGCACATGATGCGGAATCACGATGCCGACCACACTCCCGTGACGGTCATCGGCCTGGGTCTGATGGGCCAGGCGCTGGCCGGGGCGTTCCTGCGTGACGGGTACCCCACGACCGTGTGGAACCGTACGGCGGCGAAGGCCGGACAACTCGTCGCCCAGGGCGCCAGGCTCGCCGACTCAGTCGGCGACGCCATCACGGCCAGCCCACTCGTGGTCGTCTGCGTCTCGGACTACGAGGCTGTGCACGAGTTCCTTGATCCGCTGGGCGAGGACCTCGACGGCCGAGTCCTGGTGAATCTGACCTCGGGCACGTCCCGGGCGGCCCGTGAGACCGCCGAGTGGGCGGCGCAGCGGGGCGGCACCTACCTCGACGGTGCGATCATGGCCACCCCTCCGGCCGTTGGAGCAGACGCCGTCATCCTCTACAGCGGTCCGCGGTCGGCCTTCGACCTGCACGAGCCGGCCCTGAGGAGCCTGGGCGCGGGAACGACGTATCTCGGCGACGACCACGGCCTGTCGTCGCTGTACGACGTGGCTTCGCTGAGCCTGATGTGGAACATCCTGAACGGTTTCCTCCAGGGCGCCGCCTTGCTCGGCGCGGCGGGTGTGGACGCCACAACGTTCGCCCCGATCGCGAGCAAGGGAATCGAAACCGTGAACGGCTGGCTGTCGGCCTACGCGCAACAGATCGACGACGGCACGTATCCGGCCTTCGACTCCACCATCGACACTCACCTGGCCGCGATGAGGCACCTCATCCACGAGAGCGAGTCCCTCGGTGTCAACGCCGAGCTTCCGAAGTTCTTCAAGGCCCTGACCGACCAGGCGGTGGCCGACGGGCACGGCGGCAACGGCTACGCGGCGATGATCGAGCAGTTCCGCAAGCCCTCTGGGGGACGACCGTGACCAGCCGTCGCCCCTGTATCGTCAGAACAGCCAGTATCCGGCCGCGAGGTGGTTCCTGATATGACCGCCACACCGTTCAACCCGCACACGCTGCTCGCGGAGAGCCGACTTGGTGTCCTCGCGACGATCAAGTCGGACGGCCGCCCCCAGCTTTCCCCCATCATGCCCTTCTACGACCGGGAGGCCGGGGTCATCTACGTTTCGATGACCGAGGGACGAGCCAAGACAGCGAATCTGCGTCGAGACCCACGGGCCACGCTGGAAGTCACCAGCCCCGACGGCTGGGCGTGGGCCACCGCCGAGGGCACCGCGACACTCACCGGGCCGGGAACCGACCCCCACGGCCTCGAGGTCGAGGCACTGGTGGACTACTACCGCCTCGCCGCCGGCGAGCACCCGGACTGGGACGAGTACCGGTCGGTGATGGTGTCCGACCGTAGGGTGCTCATGGTGATGACGGTCGACCACCTGTACGGCGCCAAGATCCGCTGACAGCACCCCGAAGAAGCACCGTATATCCAGGTTCGCGCCGACAACGGTGAGCAGGCCGTGCGGCAGACTTCTCCTCCACCGTGTCGCGACGATCTACGGCACCGGGTCGCGACGATCTCTCCCACCGTCTCTCCCACCGTGTCGCGACGATCTACGGCACCGGTACGGCGAGCGGTGAAGCGGGCGCGGCGGCACACCCCCCAGCACGCCGCCGCGCCGCCCCGTGCGGCCCGGATCCGGGGACGGGAGCCCGGACCGCACTCATGGCACCTCCGAAGAGGTCATCTGGTGACCGTGACGGCGTTGGCGATCCTGCGCAGTTCCAGCACGATCACGGTCTCGCCGAACTCAGTGCCTCCGGCGTCCCTGCTGAGCTTGGCAACGTATTCGGCGCTCAGCTGGACCCGGACCACCAGGCCGGAGCTCGGTGCGTAGAGGATGGTCGAGGCGCCGTCGGCATCGTTGGTTGCGACCGCGTATCGCGCTCCAGCGACGGCCTCGATCCGCTTGGCCGCCTCCCCCTGGTAGACCATCACCCAGACGCTGTAGCTGGAGGAGGGGAGGCCTTTCTCACGCCAGAAGGCGTTGACGGTCTCGCCGGGGACCACCTTGGTCATGGACTTCATCCAGATCAGGTTCTTCGGCAGGTAGCCGAACCTCACCCCGCCGAACTCGCGGCGATCCTCCGGCTCCTTGGACGTGGATCTGGTTCCCTTCTCCGTGGGGACCGAGCTCGGTGACGGGCCGAGCTCCGCGGCCAGGGTGAGCGAGACCGTGGTGCCCGTGGGAGCCGGTTGCCCGCCGTCGGGTACCTGCCCCGTCACCCGGCTGTAGCGCGAGCCCTCCGGCACGACGACCTTGAGCCCCGCCGCCTCCAGAACGGCCTTGGCCCTCTCCCCGGTCAGACTGATGACCGAGGGAACCTCCACCTTTCCGGACGTGTTCACCCACGCGGGGGCGGCAACCGGGCCGGCCTCGATGTCGACCGCCGGGCCGGACCTCATCGGCAGGCAGGCAGGTATCACCACCGCCACGGTGACGGTCGCCAGCACGACTCCCGCCGTACGGACGCGCATCTTACGGACGCGGTGGCGGTGGCGGACCATGGCTCCCATCGCGGAGGGGGCGCGCACTCCCTCGACCTGCGCCCGCATCGCCTCGGCCAGCTCCTCCTCGAGCCTCACCCCCCTACTCCTTCCAACGTGCCCATGCGCTCGCGAATCCTGGCCAGCCCCCGTGCGGCCTGGCTCTTCACGGTTCCGACCGAGCAGCCCATCAACATGGCGGTCTCGGCTTCCGACAGGTCCTCCCAGTAGCGCAGCACCAGCACCGCGCGCATCCGCACGGGCAACCTGCGCAGTTCCCCCAGGAGTGCGTCGCGCAACTCGAGGTTCGGGGAGTGGACCAAGGTGTCCGGCGGCCTGGCGAAGGTGATCTCCTGGATCACCCTGCGGCGCCGGTAGAGGTTGATCGCGAGGTTCACCACGACCTTGCGGGCATAGGCCTCCGGGTTGTCGTGCTGGATCCGTCCCCAGTGCCGGTAGATTCTCTCTAGCGCGTTCTGCACCAGATCCTCGGCATCGTGCCGGGAGGCGCCGCAGACCAATGCGGCAGTGCGCAGCAGCGCGGTGCTCCGCGCGGCCACGAACTCGTCGAAGGTTGCCTCATCCTCGTCGGTCACTTGTCTTCATCCGTCACTCGCGGGCCCCCTTTCACCTCTCCTAACAAACAGGCCCCTCATCAAGTTGAGAGAAATGTAAAATTTGCCGAAATGGCGAGGTGGGAGCGGCCGCGGCGAACATGATCATTGTCAAGTTCGGGTCTGACAAGCGGGAGTCAGGGGCAGGCGAGGCCCCGCCAGTGGAGGCGGCGGCGGGCGCGGCCCCTCAGGCGGGGGCGGGGGACGGGTCGGGCGCCACCCCCGGGCCGGGCAGCACGTCGACGTCGGCGGCACGCATCGGCCGGCCGCATCCCGCGCAGCTCAGCTCGACGTGGCTGATCTCGCCGCAGGAGTGGTGCCGGTAGAGCACCGGAGGGCCCGCCTCTCCCGCCGCCCAGCGGTCACCCCAGCCCACCATCACCAGCAGCAGGTCGCACAGCTCCATGCCCTTGGCGGTGAGCACGTACTCGTGGCGCGGCGGCCGGCTCGAATACTCCCGCCGCTCCAGAACGTCGTTCTCGGTCAGCCACTTGAGCCGCTCGGTGAGCACCTTGCGCGAGATGCCCAGATCTTGCTGGATCTGCTCGAAGCGGGTCATGCCGACGTAGATGTCACGCAGGATCAGCGGCGACCACGGTTCGCCGATGACGTCCAGCGTGCGGGCGATCGAGCAGGCCATGTCGCCGAACCGGGTGCGCTGCATGGGGACAGTCTAGGCGAGTGGGTTCTCTTAGGGAACGGTCTCTGCTACGGTCACCCCTATAAGTTCCCTAAGGGAACTGACAAGGGATCGCGGTCCGGTCATGAACCGCGAAGACAGCGAGGAGACCCGTGATGACCACAGCCGCACCCGTGGCCGAGCTTCTGTTCGGCGAGGCCGACGCGACGCCGATCAGCACGGACGAGGCGACGGTGAAGCCCTGGGACCAGGCGCGAGCGTGTCTGGAGTCCACGCCGAAGGGCTGGCTCTCGACGGTGCGGCCCGACGGCCGCGCGCACGCCATGCCGCTGATGCTGGTCTGGGCCGACGACGCGCCCTGCTTCACGAGCCGCCCGGGGTCCCGCAAGAGCAGGAACCTCGTCGGCAACCCCCATTGCGTCATCACCGTCGCGGGCGAGACCCTCGACCTCGTGGTCGAGGGCGAGGCCTCCCGAATCCAGGACGAGGCCGGGCTGCGAGGGGTGGCCGCCGCCTTCGAGGCGAAGTACGGCTGGGAGCTCGCGGTACGCGACGGCTCCGTTTACGAGGACAACCTTCCCGGCTCACCCGAGTACGGGTTCTACCGGGTCACTCCCACGCGCGCCTTCGGCTACGGCTCGGACGGCCTGACGGCGACGCGCTGGCGGTTCGAGTGAACGGACCGGCGCACCGTCGGCCCCGTGTCGGCGCGAGCACGGCCGTCGGCGGGGTGCGGGCCGTCCGGCATAGGTAGGGTGCTGGTGTGTCCGATGTCGTAACCGGCGAGGCCGTCGTCGTCGAAGTCCGGGTCGCCCAGCTTCCCAGCAGAGCCGTGGCGCTGCTGATCGACATGCTGGTCCAGATCGTGACGCTGTTCGGAGCGTCCCTGCTGATCGGCATCGTGGCGTGGGACCTCGACGGGGCACTGGCGACGATGATCTACATCTCCTTCACGGTGCTCGTGCTCGTCGGCTATCCCGTGATCTTCGAGACCCTCTCGCGAGGCCGTAGCCTGGGCAAGCTCGCCCTCGGGCTCCGGGTCGTCAGCGACGACGGCGGCCCCGAGCGGTTCCGGCAGGCCCTGTTCCGCGGGCTGGCCGGAATGCTGGAGTTCTGGATGCTCGGCGGCGCCCCCGCGCTGATCAGCTCGCTCATCTCGGAGAAGGGCAAACGGCTCGGCGACATCTTCGCGGGCACCATCGTGATCTCCGAACGCGGCCCCAGGCAGTACGGCCCGCCACTGGAGATGCCCCCGCAGCTCGCCGGGTGGGCCGCGACGCTGGAGTTGTCCCAGTTGCCGGACGGGGTCGCCGCGACCGCGAGGCAGTACCTCATGCGCTGGCACGACCTGGCGCCCGCCGTACAGCACGAGATGGGCGTGCGCATCGCCACCGAGATGTCGGCCTTCGTCTCGCCCGCGCCGCCGCCGGGGGTGCCGCCGTTCGCATACCTGACCGCCGTTCTGGCCGAGCGCCGCAGGCGTGACCAGGTACGGCTGGCCCAGCGGGCCGAGGCGCGGCGGTCGGCCCAGGAGTGGCCCGGCCAGGCGACCGGGGGGTGGCCCGGTCAGCAGTCCCCGTACGGCCCCCAGTCCTACCAACCTGCCCCGGCCCCGTACGGCCCGCCGACGCACCACTCGCAGGCGCCCGCGCCGCATCCCCAGCAGCAGCCCGCTTACCAGCCCCAGTGGCAGACGCCCGCCCAGCCGCCTCACCTCCGGACACCTGAGACGGTGGCGCCCGACGTCACTCCCGGTGGTTTCGTTCCTCCCGCCTGAACCCGCCGCCTGAGTCTGTCGCCCGAACCCACCCGCCGCACACCGGGCCGCGCGCCGTACCAGCGGAGCGGACAGGCCAGCCAGGGCGCCCGGCACGCAAGGGCGTGGAAGGCCGTGTCAGAACGTGAAGAAAGGGCGGCGGAACGGATCCGCCGCCCTTCCTCACCCGGTCTCACCGAACTTCGGCGGGCCTCACAGAGCTTCGGGACCTCACAGAACGCCCGCGACCCTGGTGGAGTTCAGTGGTCTCACGGGGTTTCCGCGGGCGTGGCAGAGGACGGAACGCCCTCCTCCTCCGCCAGGCCGTGCCGCCCTCCGTACGAGGCCTGGGTCTGCACGTTCAGCTGGTCGAGGTGAACCTTCCTGGCCGGGTCGGTACGACGGTCGCTGATCTTGACGATGTCGAATCCGAAGTTGAAGTCACTGCCGTAGATGTAGCCGTTGTAGTAGTACGCCGACCAGATGCCGCCGCTGCCGCCGCTGGGGTCGGGGCCGCGCTCGAAGAAGCCGATCTCCTTCGGGTTGGCCGAGTCGGTGAAGTCGACGACCGAGACACCGCCCTGGTACCAGGCCTGGACCAGGATGTCGCGACCCTTGACCGGCACCAGCGAGCCGTTGTGCGCGACGCAGTTCTCGGTCGGGCCCTGGTAGCGGGGGATCTTGTAGTAGCTCTTGAACACGAGCCTGCCGTGCCTGATGTCGTAGATGGCGTCGGCGCCGCGGTTCGGGCCCGTCGCCTCGTTGCAGGTGAACCCGACGCCGCCGCCGAGCTCGTCGGTGAAGATGACCTTGGTGCCCTCGTTGTTGAACGTCGCCGAGTGCCAGAAGGCGAAGTTCGGGTCGGTGACACGGGTCTTGACCACCGGGTTCTCCCGGTCGGAGATGTCGAACAGCACACCGTCACCCATGCAGGCCCCGGCCGCGAGGTCCTTCTCCGCGTAGACGGTGATGTCGTGGCAGCCGCTGGTGGGCAGCAGCAGACCGGGCTGGGTCTCGTTGCCGCCGTCGGGGAAGACGACCGGGGTGCTGACGACCGCCGCGTCCGTCGGGGTGCGCAGCGGCACCTTGATGATCGAGATCTTGTCGTGCGGCGGCTGGCAGTCCGGGAACGTCGCGTTCGGGTTGTAGGAGGAGACGTACAGGTAGACGTTCTTCCAGCGGTCCTTGCCCTTGCCGGGGACCTGGGTCAGGGTGTGGGAGCCGCAATTGGTCTCGACCGACTTGATGTACTTGGGGTTGGCCTTGTCGGTGATGTCGAAGATCCGGACGCCCTCCCACGACTCCTTGATCGACGCGCTCTGCGCGGTGCTGCTGCAGGAGTCGTTGTTACGTGAGGAGTCGACCGCGGTGAACAGCAGGTTGTCGTGGACCGTGACGTCCATCTGCGAACCGGGGCACACGACGCTGCTGACGACCTTGGTGTTCTTCGGGTCACTGATGTCGTAGATCGAAAAACCGCCATAGTTGCCGACATAGGCGTAATCACCCTGGAAGGCGATGTCGGTGTTAATCGTGTTCTCCAGCCCGGCCGGCTTGGGCACGTTGGCCACGTGCGCCACGTTGGGGCTGGTGACGACCTGACCGGGCGCCGGGATGTCGACGGCCTGGGCGGGCACGGCGGCCAGGGCCATCGCCGCCGCGGCTGCCGCCGTGATCAGGAACCGGCCACCAAGGCCTTTCCTGAGGGGGGATAACACTTGTGAGCCTCCTTGCCACATGTGCCGTAAAGGTCCCATAAATGACTAAATCGTTTATCTGAACGATCGGCTCTACAAGCCTTCACTGTGTCAGTAAGTTCTTCCGACTTGCGGCCTTTACTCGCCTCGCCGGTGAAGTTAGGGTCTTTGCTCGGGAGATCTTGAAGAAGGAGACCTGGTGCGCGTTGCGCTGGTGCTTGTGACCCTCGTCGTCCTGTCCCTCAGCGCGTGCAGTGCCGGCCAGAGGCCGCCCGTGGCGCTGTCGACCGCCCCCGTCATCGCGCCCGGCAGACCGGGCGAGGCCCCCAGAACACTCAGCGCGAGCGAGGCCGCGACCGCGGTGCCGACCCCCACGGCGAACGCCGCCGACGTGAGATACGTGCAGGACATGATCGCCCACCATCGGCAGGCCCTCGAGATGGCGACCCTGGCTCCGTCGCGCGCCGCAAGCGAGAGGGTTCGAAGCCTGGCCTCCCGCATCAAGGACTCCCAGTGGCCGGAGATCCAGGTCATGTCACTGTGGCTGACACAGCAGGGCCTGCAGCCTCCGGACCACCACGCGAACCACCACGCCGCCATGCCGGGCATGGCCACCCCCGAGCAGCTGAAGGCTCTGGCCGCGGCCTCGGGCCAGGACTTCGACCGGCTGTTCCTCCAGCTGATGATCGCCCACCACCGAGGCGCGATCACGATGTCCGAGCAGGTCCTGACCAACGGCTCGCATCTGAGGGTCGAGGAGATGGCCAACGAGATCGCCACGACCCAGGCCGGTGAGATCCGCAGAATGTTCCAGATCCAGACCACCTCTTGAAGCCGCGGCGCACCCGCCGCCCGGCCCTTCCCGCCAAGGAGCCCGTACGGCCACAGCGGCGCGGGCTCCCGGCACGGGGCTTCACGACCCCAGGCGCCAGGAGTGGAGGTAGCTCTCCTGGTCGGAGGTCAGGTGGTCGACCTCGATGCCCGCAGCCGCGAGCTTGAGCCGCGCCACCTCCACGTCGACCTCTCCCGGCACGTCGTAGACGCCCGGCTCCAGCCGTACGCGTTCACGGGCCAGCCAGGCGACCGCGAGGGCCTGCGCGGAGAAGGACATGTCCATGACCGCGGCCGGGTGCCCCTCGGCGGCCGTGAGGTTCACCAGGCGCCCCTCGGCGAGCAGCAGGAGCCTGCGCCCGTCCGCCAGGACGTACTCGTCGGTGTTGGGGCGCACCCCGGGATGCACGGCGTGTGCCAGTTCCTCAAGGGCCCTGACGTCGATCTCGACGTCGAAGTGGCCCGCGTTGGCCAGGATCGCGCCGTCCTTCATCACCGCCAGGTGCTCGCCCCTGATGACGTCGCGGTTGCCGGTGACGGTGACGAACACGTCCCCCGTGGTCGCGGCCCTGCCCATGGGCTGCACCTCGTAGCCCTGCAGCGAGGCGTCGAGCGCCTTGACGGGGTCGATCTCGGTGACGACCACCCGGGCGCCCAGGCCCCTGGCCCGCTCAGCCACGCCCCGGCCGCAGAAGCCGAACCCCGCGACCACCACGACCTTGCCCGCGAGCAGGGTGTTGGTGGCGCGCATGATGCCGTCCATGGTGGACTGGCCGGTGCCGTACCGGTTGTCGAACATCCGCTTGGTCCGGGTGTCGTTGACCGCGACGACGGGGAACCTGAGCGCCCGCTCCGCGGCCATCTGCCGGAGCCTGATGATCCCGGTCGTGGTCTCCTCGCAGCCCCCGGAGACCGTCTCCAGCAGCTCGGTCCGCTCGGTGTGCAGGATGTTGACCAGGTCACAGCCGTCGTCGAGGACCAGGTCGGGAATGATGTCGAGCGCCTGGTGGATGTGGTCGTAGTAGGTCTTCCTGTCCACCCCGGCCCTGGCGTGCACGCGGACGCCGTAGGCGCCGAGCGCCTCGGCGACGTCGTCCTGGGTGGACAGCGGGTTGGAGGCGGCCAGCGCGATCTCGGCCCCGCCCGCCCTCAGGGCACCCATGAGGACCGCGGTCTCCGCGGTCACGTGCAGGCAGGCGGCGACCCTCAGTCCTTCGAGGGGCTTCTCGGCCGCGAACCGCTCCCCGATCGCGGTGAGCACCGGCATCGCCCGCGCCGCCCACCCGATCCGCCGTTCCCCCGCGGCGGTCAGCGCGCTGTCCACGTTTCTCCCCAGATGGCCCGAAGGCCCCCGCGGAACTCGCGGGGGCCGGGTTGAACGATCGGATCGGTGTCCGACCGTGTTCGATCAGTACGCTAACCGATCAGTAGCGGTAGTGGTCGGCCTTGTAGGGGCCCTCGACGTCCACGCCGATGTACTCCGCCTGGGCCTTGGTGAGCTTGGTGAGCTTCACACCGAGGGCGTCGAGGTGGAGACGGGCGACCTTCTCGTCCAGGTGCTTGGGCAGCACGTAGACGCCGATCGGGTACTGCTCGGTCTTGGCGAACAGCTCGATCTGGGCGATCACCTGGTTGGTGAACGAGTTGGACATGACGAACGAGGGGTGGCCGGTGGCGCAGCCCAGGTTCATCAGGCGGCCCTCGGCAAGCACCAGGATCTGGTTGCCGTTGGGGAAGGTCCAGGTGTGGACCTGCGGCTTGATCTCGGTCTTGACGATGCCCGGGATCTTCGCCAGCCCGGCCATGTCGATCTCGTTGTCGAAGTGGCCGATGTTGGACACGATGGCGTTGTGCTTCATCTTCGACATGTGGTCGGCGGTGATGATGTCGAAGTTGCCGGTCGTGGTGACGAAGATGTCCGCGATGCCGACGACGTCCTCGAGCGTGGTGACCTGGAAGCCGTCCATGGCCGCCTGGAGGGCGCAGATCGGGTCGATCTCGGTGACGATGACGCGGGCGCCCTGGCCCCTGAGCGCGTCGGCGCAGCCCTTGCCGACGTCACCGTAGCCGGCGACGACCGCGACCTTGCCGCCGATGAGCACGTCGGTGGCGCGGTTGAGGCCGTCGATGACCGAGTGGCGGCAGCCGTACTTGTTGTCGAACTTCGACTTGGTGACCGAGTCGTTGACGTTGATCGCCGGGAAGAGCAGCGAGCCCGCCTTGAACATCTCGTAGAGGCGGTGGACGCCGGTGGTGGTCTCCTCGGTGACGCCCTTGATACGCGAGGCGATCTCGGTCCACTTCTTCTCCGGGCCGACCGTACGGCGGAGCAGATCGAGGATGATCTTCCACTCCTCCGCGTCGTCCTCACCGGCGCTGGGGACGGCACCGGCCTTCTCGTACTCGACGCCCTTGTGGACGAGCAGGGTGGCGTCGCCGCCGTCGTCGAGGATCATGTTGGGGCCGTCACCGCCGGGCCACACGAGCGCCTGCTCGGTGCACCACCAGTACTCCTCCAGGGTCTCGCCCTTCCAGGCGAAGACCGGGACGCCCTGCGGGTCGTCGACGGTGCCGTTGGGGCCGACGACGACGGCCGCCGCGGCGTGGTCCTGGGTGGAGAAGATGTTGCAGCTCACCCAGCGGACCTCGGCGCCGAGCGCGACCAGCGTCTCGATGAGCACGGCGGTCTGGATGGTCATGTGCAGCGAGCCCATGATCTTCGCCCCGGCCAGCGGCTGGGCGTCGGCGTACTCCTTGCGCACGGTCATCAGGCCCGGCATCTCGTGCTCGGCGAGCTGGATCTCCTTGCGCCCGAAGTCCGCAAGGGAAAGGTCGGCGACCTTGAAGTCCATGAATTAACCCCTCTGGTTGATGGTCTCGCGCGCCTCATGCCCTCGCCGGACCCGCTGGTCTCGCCGACGTGCTGTCTCGCGGTCCCGGGCACGGCTCGCCGCTCCACCGGAAAGTCGACGATGTGAGTTTAGGCGGCCGGTACGGCTCCGCGCACCTCGAGAGGCGCTAACCTTACACAAGAATGTAAGTTTTCCCGGAACGGACCCGGCAAAGGGGCGGAGAATGCGGATCACCGAGGCCGCAAGGCGGCTGGGCATGTCCCCCAGGATGCTCCGCTACCGGGAGGCCCTCGGGCTGCTCCCGCCCGTCAGGAACCAGGGGGCGCACCGGCGGTTCGGCCCCGAGGAGCTCGCGGCCGTCGCCCAGGGCGTCGAGCTGGAGAAGCGGTTCGACATCTCCCCCGCCGAGCTGTCGTTCGCGCTGCGGGTGCTGAGCGAGCCCGCGGTGGCGCAGGCCGTACGGGATCTGGGGCTGCGCATCGGTCGGGTCCAGGCCCCGCGCAGGGCGCTGGACTTCGAGAAGGAGAAGGCCCTGCGCCTACTCCAGGGCCGCCCGTAGGCACGCGCCTCCCCGTTCGCGGGATCTCGCCTCCGGGCCTCAAGGTCGCTCCCAGGAGTGACGACGCCGAACCCCCGAGTCAGAAGAATTCACCCCATGAATCACCCATCCACCATGCCGTCCTCCCTGAAGCAGGTCGTGGCGGCCCTGAGATCCCCCCTTTCCAGCCCACAGCTCCTCGGCGACATCCTGGTGGCCTCGACCCTGGCCCTCCTCGCGGTCATGGAGCTCTCCTCCATGGGCACCAGGCCGGTCGAGGTCGCCGCGGTCCTCCTGGCGACCGCGCCGCACGCGGTCCGCCGCATCGTGCCGTGGCAGGCGGTCACACTCACCGTCATCGGCGCCGCGGGCCTCGTCGCCAGCGGGTTCCTCGTCAGCCGGATGCCTCTCGCCGTCCTCGCCTCAGGAGTGCTGTCCTTCTACACGATCCTGCGCGGGGTGCGCCGGCGCGTCGCCTGGCTGCTGACCGGCTGCGTGATGGCCGGCATGGTGCTCGTCGTCATGCTGTTCTTCGCGCGGAGCGGCCTGGGCGGCCTGGGTGGCCTGCCGTCCCTGCTCCTGCACAACGCACGCGTTGGCCTCTGGATCGTCGGCGCGTTCGCCGCGGTCGTCGGGCCGGCCTTCCTCGCGGACGTACGGCGCAGCCGGGGCGAGATCAGGGAGGTGCGCGCGGACAACCTGGAGAACCTCAGGCAGCAGGCCGCGATGGCCGAGCGGGCCAGGATCGCCAGGGAGATGCACGACCTCGTGGCCCACTCGGTCTCGATGATCGCCGTGCAGGCCGAGACCGCGCCCTACACACTCGACAACCTGGACGACCGGGCGAAGCAGGAGTTCGCCGAGATCGCGACCTCGGCCCGGACCACGCTCACCGAGATGCGCCGCCTGCTCGGCGTGCTGCGCGCCGACATCACCACGACCATGGAGACCGCGCCACAACCGGGGCTGGCGCGGCTTCCCGAGCTGATCGAGCAGCATGATGGCGAGGTCGACCTCGACATCGTCGGAGAGCGGGTGCCGGTGCCGCAGGCCGTGGACGTCTCGGCCTACCGGATCGTCCAAGAGGCGCTGACCAACGCCCGCGTGCACGCGCCGGGCGCCCGCGTCTCGATCGAGCTCGCCTACCGTCCCGGCCTGCTGGCGCTGCGGATCGCCGACAACGGCCCCGGTCCCTCGGGGAAGACGGAGAGCGGCCACGGCCTGGTCGGCATGCGCGAGCGCGCCCTGGCCCTCGGCGGCTGGTTCGAAGCAGGTCCTGGGCCCACGGGGGGCTTCCTCATCCAGGCGGGCCTCCCGCTGGAATGACCTCCCCCGGCCACCCCATCCCCTCCTCAGAAGCGACCTCTCCGGACGGCCGGGGAACCCCACGTCCCGGCCTCCCAGCGGGCACCCCTGGAACGACACCTCCAGGAACGACCCCACCGGACACCCCCGGGACGACGCCGCAGGACGGCCGGATCCGGGTGATGGTCGCCGACGACCAGCCGGTCGTGCTCCGCGGGTTCGCCGCCGTGCTCGGCGCGCAGCCCGACCTCGTCGTCGTCGGCACCGCCTCGGACGGCGCGCGGGCCGTACGGCTGGCCGCGGAGACCCACCCCGACGTCGCGCTCCTCGACATCCGGATGCCGGAGATGAACGGCATCGAGGCCGCCCGCCGGATCCTGGAGAACGAGACGACCAGGATCATCATGATCACCACGTTCGACCTGGACGACTACGTGTACGACGCGCTCACCGCGGGGGCGAGCGGGTTCCTGCTCAAGGACGTCAGGGCGAACGACCTGGCCGAGGCGGTCAGGACGGTCGCGCGCGGCGACGCGCTGCTCGCCCCGAAGATCACCAGGCGTCTGATCGCCGAGTTCTCCCGGCAGCGGCGCCCGGCAAGGCCCGGCGGCCCGCTGACCCCACGCGAGGTCGAGGTGCTGCGGCTGATCGCCAGGGGTCTGTCGAACGCCGAGATCGCGGCCCACCTCGTGGTCACCGAGCACACCATCAAGACCCACGTGGCCCGACTGCTGGCCAAACTGGGCCTGCGCGACCGCACCCAGGCGGTCATCCACGCCTACGAGTCAGGCCTGGTCGTCCCGAACGCCTGACCCCGGGATCGGCTGGAGACAGCCCGGCGACACGGAGAGCCCCTGGGCGAGTACTCGCCCAGGGGCTCTCCGAGTTGCCTGGTCTTCCGTACCGGGCACGACCGGTCCGTGACCGGTTTACGCGCGTCAGGCCCTGCCGTTGGCCGAGTGCGTTCCGGGGGCGACCCCGCCGGCCCCACCGACCCCGCCGACCTTCGCCCTGTCGAGGTCGGGCTCCAGATAGATGACGCGGGCCATCGGGACGGCGTCGCGGATGCGCCGCTCCGCCTCGTCGATGCCCCTGGCCACCTGGGCGGCCGTGTCATCATGGTCCACCGCGATCTTCGCGGCGACCAGGATCTCCTCGGGGCCCAGGTGGAGCGTCCGCATGTGGATGACCCTGGCCACCTCGGGGGCGCTCTCCAGTGCGGTGATGATCTGCTTCTCGACCTCGGGGCCCGCGCTCTCGCCGATCAGCAGCGACTTCGTCTCGATCGCCAGGATGACGGCGATGACGGCGAGCAGGACACCGATCGCCATCGTGCCGACGCCGTCCCAGACGCCGTTGCCGGTGACCACCGCGAGCGTCACGCCCACCAGTGCGAGAACCAGTCCGACCAGGGCGCCCAGGTCCTCCAGCACGATGACCGGAAGCTCGGGCGACTTGGAGCGGCGGATGAACTGCAGCCAGGTCTGCTTGCCGCGGAGCGGATTCGACTCCTTGATCGCGGTGCGGAAGGAGAACCCCTCGGCGATGATCGCGAAGATCAGCACCCCGAAGGCCACGATCGGCGTCTCCACCGGATGCGGATCGCTGATCTTGTGCCAGCCCTCGTAGAGGGAGAAGAGCGCGCCGATCGTGAACAACACGACCGCGACCACGAAGGCGTAGAAGTAGCGTTCCCTGCCGTAGCCGAACGGATGCTCCGGGGTCCGCTTCCGTTCGGCCCGCTTCCCACCGACCAGCAGCAACACCTGGTTGCCCGAGTCGGCGAGCGAGTGGATCGACTCGGCAAGCATGGACGACGAGGTCGTGACCAGGAATGCGACGAACTTGGCCGCCGCGATCGCAACGTTCGCGCTCAATGCCGCGATGATCGCCTTTGTACCGCCGCCCGCGCTCACGACAGCCTCCACTCATTTATTCCGAAAAAGACGATAAGGATCCTATTGGGAAATTCTCGCCTTAAGCTCTGTGATGGCCGACACAGGGGTCGGGTCGATCCCGTACCCCAGAGCGAGGTATGTAGTCGCGTAGTCGCCCAGCTCGATCAGCGTCGCGAGCCGTTCCAGCGGGTGCAGGCCCTCCGCGACGATCTGGGTGACCGGGACGCCCCTGTCCTCCGCCATCCGCACCGACGCCTCGCGCCGCCGCGCCACCTGCGGATGCTCCTCGACGTCGCGCAGCATGAAGAGCCGCAGCGACCGGCCCGCCTCGTCGGAGAAGATGTCGCGCTGGGCCAGCGGGCCGTCGAAGGCGACCACCTGGTTGTGGTTGACCTCCGGGATCTCCCCCCAGACCGCTGGATACTTGCCGTTCTCGTTGAGCTGGCTGGCCCATCGGTAGGCGGCGACGGCGGCCGGCGGCGAGGTTCCCCAGATCATCGGCACCGTCTCCGCCAGCTCCATGGCCAGCGACTTGCCGGGGTTGATGAACGACTCACTGGTCGGGCGGCATTGGTGGGCGACGTCCTCGAGGCGTTTCGCGACGGTCTCGAAGACCTCGTCGTCCGCCTGGACCAGGCCGAGCTCGGCGGCGGCGACCACCAGCGGGATCGACAGCGCCCAGACGGCCGCGCGCGGCTGCCCCCCGGTGTTCACGGGCACGAACGGCGCGCCCGCCTGCCGGGCGACCGCGTGCAGCGGCGAGTCCGCCGCGGCCAGCACGAGCAGGCGGCACCCCCTGCGGACGGCCTCCATGGCCACCGCGAGCGTCTCCTCGGTCTTCCCCGAGCACGAGACCGCGACCACCAGGTCGGTCGCGCCAACCCAGCCCGGCAGTTGGTAGGACCGGACGGTCACGATCGGCAGCGGGACGCCGTGACCGCACACCGCGTTGAGGATGTCACCGGCGATGCCCGAACCGCCCATGCCCGCGACCACGATGGCCCGGGGCCTGCCGTCCCGGGTCACCTGGGCGAGATCCGCCTCACGGGCCCCCCGGTAGGAGGCGCGGACCTGCGCCGCCGAGGCGGCGACCGCACGCAACATTCCCGAGGGGTCGCCGTCGGTGAGCTTCCTCTGATCGTCGAGCCGATCTGGCTCCCAGCTCACGACTTCCGAGCCTCGTCGACCAGCAGGACCGGGATGTCGTCACGGACCGGATAGACCAGCCCGCACGAGGCGGAGGTGCACGAGAGCTCGTCCACCTCAGGCTCCGCGCGCAGCGGAGACTTGCAGTTGGGGCAGGCCAGGATCTCCAGCAACCATTCGTCGATCTTCACTCGCTCAGCTCCTCACGGCAGCGAGGACTTCGTCCCTGATCGCTGCCATCTGAATCTCGTCGGCCGCCTCGGCGTTCAGCCTGAGCAGCGGCTCGGTGTTGGACGGACGAAGATTGAACCACCATCCGGGGCCGGAGACGGTCATGCCGTCCAGCTCGTCGAAGGTGACGCCGTCACGACTCTCGAAGATCTCCCTGACCCGCGCCGTCGCGGCCCGCTGGTCGGCGACCGTACTGTTGATCTCTCCGGAGGCGGTGTAGCGGGTGTAGCTCGCGAGGATCTCCGACAGCGGCCTGTCCTGCTCGCCCAGCGCGGCCAGCACGTGCAGCGCGGCCAGCATGCCGGTGTCGGCGAACCAGAAGTCCTTGAAGTAGTAGTGCGCGGAGTGCTCTCCGCCGAACACGGCACCGGTCCTGGCCATCTCGGCCTTGATGAACGAGTGCCCGACGCGGGTCCTGACCGGAAGCCCGCCGTGCTCGGTGACGATCTCGGGAACGCCCTGCGAGGTGATCAGGTTGTGGATGATCGTGGCGCCCGGATGCTTGGCCAGCTCGCGGGCCGCGACCAGCGCGGTGATCGTGGAAGGGGAGACTGACTCGCCGCGCTCGTCGACGACCCAGCAGCGGTCGGCGTCGCCGTCGAAGGCCAGGCCGATGTCGGCGCCGACGTCGAGCACGGCCTTCTGCAGGTCGCGCAGATTCTCCGGCTCGATCGGGTTGGCCTCGTGGTTGGGGAAGGTGCCGTCCAGCTCGAAGTAGAGCGCGGTCAGGTCGAGGGGAAGCCCGTCGAAGACCACCGGCACCGTGTGCCCCGCCATCCCGTTGCCCGCGTCGACCACGACCCTCAGCGGCCGGACGCCGGACAGGTCGACCAGCGTGCGCAGGTGGTCGGCGTAGTCCCGCAGCAGGTCCCGCTCGGAAACCGTGCCGCCGCCCTCGCCGCCGATCCCCGAGGCGAGCAGTTCGGCGGCCCGGTCGCGGATCTCGGTGAGCCCGCTCTCGCCGCCGATCGGCACGGCGCCCGCCCTGCACATCTTCATGCCGTTGTAACGGGCCGGGTTGTGGCTGGCGGTGAACATCACACCGGCCATGCCGAGGCTGCCACTGGCGTAGTAGAGCATGTCCGTCGAACCGAGGCCGGTGTTGACCACGTCGGCCCCGCGCGAGGTCACCCCGCGGGCGAAAGCGGACGCCAGCGGCCCGGAAGAGGCACGCATGTCATGCGCGACCACCACGGCCGCGGCACCGGTCACCTCCGCGAAGGCCGCCCCGACCGCCTCCGCGGTCTCTTCGTCCAGCTCGTCCGGCACGACGCCGCGCACGTCGTACGCCTTGAAGATCCCGGCGAGGTCGCCCACTCCAGCTCCGCCCCTTTATCTCGTCTCTGCCGCCCCCAGCCTAGGGCGTGTTTATTCGCGATGCCTACGGCACCTATGACGACGCCTACGGCGCGCTCAAGCCACAACCGGTCCCCATTGCGACATTGGCTGCGACCTGATCCGGGAACACACCTCAGGCCCTGTGCCCGGATCCTTCGCCTACCCGGGAACAAGGACGAGCGGGGTCAGCGGTCGCGCTGAGGCTGGGCGGAGCGCAGCACCCTCAGGTGACCACGGCGCCCGACCTCGACTCCCTGCCCGACGGGCTCTGTGCCGTTCGTCGGAGCGGGCCTGGCCGCCTCGCGGACGGCGTTGGCGAGCGCTTCGAGATCGTCGGTACTCGGCGGCGCACCGTCGGTCGGGAGACGGACGACCTCCCAGCCACGGGGCGCGGTGAGCCGCTCCGCATGCTCGGCGCACAGGTCGTAACAGTGCGGCTCGGCGTACGTCGCCAAGGGCCCGAGAACGGCGGTCGAGTCGGCGTAGACGTACGTGAGCGTGAATACGGCAGGCTGACTGCACGCGGTGCGGGAACAGCGGCGGACGGGGCTCACGGTGGGACCGTATCCGGTAAGCGTCCAAGGCGCCACTATCTGAGCGCTCTTAACAAGCGTGTCGCCACAATTCGGACACGTGTCCCGGCTTTCACCCCCCTGTACAGCTTGCACACCCTCCAAACAACCCCTTCCCACCCTCGTACCAGGCCCGTCTAAGCTTGGCCCGTGAGCTCGGCACCCGGTAGACCTCGTCCTCCCCGAAGGCGCGACCGGCACGGTCGCGGTATGCGGGGCCCACTGGCGCCCTCCCACGTGCCGATCGCCAAGTCACGCAGCGAACGCTTCGACGATCTCGTCCTGGACGCTGTCGACCGCCTCAAGCCCCGCTGGAGCAGCCAGCTCGCGGCCGTCGAATTCGCGGTCGAGGAGGTGCCACCGATCACCGAGCTGGGCGACGGCCCCGGCCTGCTCTCCGGCGAGCCGATCCCGTTCGGCCGCTCCGAGCCCGCCGTGGGCAAGCGCCCCGCCGTCGTGGTCATCTACCGGCGCCCCCTTGAGGCGAGGGCCCGCGACCGCGACCAGCTCGGCGCGATGGTGCACGACACCGTGGTCGAGCAGGTCGCCGGCCTCCTGGGCCTGTCCCCCGAGTCAGTCGACCCGGGCTACGACGAGGACTGAGTCGACGGCGGCGCCGCCAGGCGCCGCAATCAACTCGGTTTGGGCGCGCCGGTGTCTGGACTGAGGAGAGAGGGAGCGAAGCGACCGAACGACGAGGGAAGACACCGGCGCTGGGGCGCCCAAACCCGCGGTGCCGCCAGGCGCCGCAATCAGCACAGTGGCGGACTCGGTGATCGGCGGGACCAGCGCCCACACGCGGGCCGCGGCCAGCGGCTGGACGGTCAGCGCCAGCCCCTTCTTGATCCGCTCGTCCATCACCCGCCCGCCGTACACCGGCCCGGACCCCTGCACCGGCAGCACCAGCACCCCGAAGGCGCCGTCGACCTTGGGCAGGCTGACCTGCTTGGTGCGCGCGGCGGGGATGTCCACCTCGAACGGCTCTGGCGCCTGTCCCTCACGCGGCAGCACCCGCACGCTCACCTTCCCCGCCGCCTCGGGCGCGCTCAGCACCAGCCTGGAGCTCTTCTCGCCGCCCGTGCGGTTGTCCGCGACCACGCTGCCCAGGTCGATCGGGGCCGCCCCCGCGGTGAAGGCCACATCGCTCTTCTTGCCCGTCCCAGTGACGACCAGCCCCGCCACGATGGGAGTCTCCGAGGTGAGCACGAGCGCGGACGGCTGTCCCGCGATGCCGCTCGACAGATCCAAGGTGGCGACGGATTCGGCGGGAACCTCGAGTAGTTCCCTGCCTTTCAGGGCATAGGTCCCGTCGGGGGTGAGCGCCTTGATCTCGACCAGGGTGTCGGTCTCAGCGATGGAGGCGACCAGCAGTTGGCGTCCGCCACCGCCGCCGGGGATACCGGGGATCACGACGCGGGTCGCGGGGGGCGCGGAGGCGGGCAGCCAGTCGACGCCCCGCCCGTCGTGCATGATCGCCCGAGCCGCCGCGGTGACCCTGCCCGAGCTGGTGCGTACCTCGACCGCCATGACCAGCGGCGAGGGCGCCACGTCCTTGAGATCGATCGCCCGGCTCTCGCCAGGCGCCAGGACGAACACGCCGCCGGAGTCGCCGATCACCGGCCCCTCTCCGGCGTAGATCATGATCTCCACGATGGCCTGGGCGAGGTCGGGGTTGGCGAGGTGGAGCACGACGTCGGCCGCCGCGGGGCCGGGGCCGACCAGCCAGGTGCTCGACGTGGGCTCGACGCACCGCACCCCGGCCAGTCCCCTGTGCCTGCCCGAGGTCTCCCTGCGGGTCTGCGACGCCTCAAGGCCCGCCGCCATGCTTCCCGTCGCGGCCACGACGAGCGGTCCCGACCCCGCCGGGATCTTCTCGTGCCAGAGGGTGCCGGGGGTTCGCAGGGTCTCGAGGGTCTTGCCGCCGGTGACGAGCGTCGTAGTGCCCGGCCCCTGGCCGCCCGGCGGGGTGACCACTCCGGCGTCGGTGTCTCCGGGGTCGGGGCAGACGGCCGTCACCGAGGCGACGGGGACTCTCCTGAGGCCCTGCGCGGGTTCGGCGAGGAGCCTCGGCTGGGTCGCGGAGGCGACTCCGTACAGGGCGAGCAGGGCCACCAGGACCAGGGCGAGGAGGCTGAACCTGTTCTCGATCAGGGACTTCATCGGCTGGACGGCTCCCTGCCTGGCTCGGACATGTCATGCGCGGCCTGGCCGTCCCCGGCCCGTGAGCCGGGCGCGGCCAGCATCAAGACGACCAGCACCATCACGGCCTGCGCCCAGAGCCAGCGGCCGTGCCAGGGATCGCCCTGCGGGGCGGGGGGCACCGCGACCGGCTGGGTCAGCCGCCACATGCCGAGCGTGCGCGACAGGCTCATCCTGGCCAGGGCGGGCTGGGAGTCGAGCGCGTGGCTGATCTCCTCGGTCACCGGCGGGCTGACCACGACGAACCGCACGCCGTAGGCGGCCAGCACCCCGGCGTCGTCGCCGCCCCTGCCGGAGACCAGCCCCGCCGCCGCGACGGCGACCTGTTCCCTCGGCCCCCGCGGCGTGGGGATGTCGGCCTCGCCGACCAGCGGGGTACGGCCCCGCAGCACGGTGAAGGTCAGGGCGCCCTCCCTCTCCCGCAGGAGCAGGGTCCGCTCGCCGCCGCCCGAGTTGAGCGCGGCCAGCGCGGGCAGCACATCGCGCACGTTCCCGTTGATCGGGCCACCGGCGCCCCTGGCGATCCACATGCCCGCCGCGAGGATCGGTGTCGAGAAGGCGACGACCACGACGGCGAGCGCGGCGACCCTGCGCGGCCCGCCCGCCGCCCAGAACTCGGCGATCCGGTCGGCGGTGAGCGCGGCGACCACGAGCATGCCGGTCGCGGCGAAGGCCAGCGGCACGGCAGGCCACGCGGGGGCCTGCGCGTCGGCGTTCAGCGAGGTGACCGGGGTCCTGCTGACCAGGATCGCGACCAGCACGCCGAAGAGCGCGACGCCCCACCCGATGGCGATGACCATCCGGTTGCGGCGCATCAGCAGCGCGGCCAGGCAGGCGGCGATAAGGCCGCCCGTCACCCACAGCGGCGGCATTCCCGGACCGCCGGGGCTGAGCAGCAGCAGCGAGGAGGCCGGCAGCGAGGGATCGACCAGGCCCGGCTGGTGCAGCCCGGCCTCCAACAGGAGCTGTCCCGGGTTCCCCACCACCTGGGCCAGCCAGGGGAACAACAGGGCCACCGGAACACCGAAGGCGATGACGACCGAGACGGTGATGCCCCTGCGGGGGAAGGCGAGGGCGGCCAGCGCGCCCAGGACCAGCATGAGCGGGTAGACGATCGGGGCGAAGGCCGTACCGACCGCGAGGAGGAGACCGAGCCCCCAGGCCGCGCGGCGCGCCCTGCGGCCGTCTCCGGCCAGCAACGTGGTTGCCAGCGCCGCGTAGACGGGCAACAGCACGAAGACCACGGCGGTGCCGAGCCTGCCGCCCGCGATGGCGCCGGTCGCGACGGGCAGGAGGGCGTAGGAGGAGCCAAGCCAGACGCGGGTCCAGCGCCCCGGGATCATCGACCTGGTCGCCGCGTACGCCGACAGTCCAGCCAGCGGGACGCAGCCGAGCAGCAGCACGGAGACCGCGAGCCAGGGCTTGCCGAGCAGCACCGTGGACAGCGCGGCGAGCACCGCGACGTACGGCGGCGCCCACGCGTCACTGCCGAGGCCCGCCTGATGGTAGCCCTCGACGTAGAGGTTCCACAGGTCGGAGGAGCCACCGATCACCGGGACGAGCGCGCCGCCGCCCAGCCTGTCGCCGCCGATCAGGCCGCGCTCGGCGACCAGCGTGACGGCGGCCAGGACCAGGAAGAGCGTCGTCCCCGGATTGCCGAAGAACCGCCGCGTCGCTCCCACGTCGTCGGTGAGCAGCTCCTCGCCGTCCTCCTGCGTGGGGGTCGCGGCGTGGTGGTGGCGTCCCGCGGACTCAACGAAGCCGGTCCCCGCCAGATAGCTCTGGAACCGGTCGGCGAGCCGCCGGTAGCCCGCGCCCGGCGGGGTGAGCAGCAGGGCGGTCGCGGCGCCGTTGCGCCTCCTGCCCGCAGCACGGGCGCGGCGGGCCCTGAGAATCCTGCCCGGGTGTCTCAGGATCGAGCCGAGCGCGAGCGCCTCGTCCAGCGCGTTCGCCGGTTGCTTGGCCAGCAGGAACAGCAGTGTGTGGAACAGCGAGCCCACTATGTTGCGGACCAGCGCCCACGGCAGCGACCGGGCGGGCAGGTTCGCCATCACCACGAACATGGCGTTGCGGCGGTCAAGGCGGCGCGGGTGGTCGCCGCTGACGGTGATGCGGCGGCGGCGCCTGCCCGCCGCCTCGGCGTGCCAGGCGACTGCCTGGGTGACGTTCCGTACGCGGTATCCGGCGTTCCTGACCCGCCAGCACAGGTCGAGGTCGTCGCGGAACAGCGGCAGGAAGGGGTCGAGCCCGCCCACCTCGTCCCAGACGTCCCTGCGGACCAGCATTCCCGCCGTGGAGACGGAGAGCACGTCCCTGATGCCGCCGAACTGCCCCTGGTCGAACTCGCGGGGCTCGATGCCGGTGTCTCTGCGTCCCCTCAGGTCGACGGTGACGCCGACCTCCAGCAGGAGCCGCCGGTCCAGCCAGTCGCGGAGCTTGGGGCCGAGCACCCCGGCCTCGGGGTCCTCGTCGGCGGCCAGCAGGAGAGCCTCGAGCGCGCCCTCGTCCGGCGCGCAGTCGTCGTGCAGCAGCCAGATCCACTCCTGTCCCTCCGCGGGACCGAGCCGTTCGAGGACCTCGGCGATGGCCTGCCCGAAGCTCGTCGAGCGAGGGAGGGTGAGCACCGCGTTCCGGCCGAGGGTGCCGGTCAGCAGCGCGGCGCTGCCGTCCCTGCTGCCGTTGTCGACCCCGACCGCCCTGTCAACCGGCCGGGTCTGCCGTAGCAGAGCGTCAAGGGTCTCCCCCAGCCAGCGAGCGCCGTCGTGAGCCACGACGATCGCGGTGACGGTGTGGTGGGGGCGGGGAGAGTCGGTGATGGACATGCGTCCCGTGTTCAGGAGGAGCTGATGATCGGCGCGACCACGATACGACACCCTATGTTGAGCTATGCCTGATGCACGAAAAAAGAGGCATGTGGCCCGTGGACCACATGCCTCTCCGATATATGATCAAGCGCTCCCGCAGGTACGCAAACCCCCGGTGAGCACGTGAACCTCTTCCTCAGACCGCTTCACGCTTGATTCTGCGGCGCTCCCGCTCGGAGAGACCCCCCCAGATCCCGAACCGCTCGTCGTGCTCAAGGGCGTACTCGAGGCATTCGGCACGCACCTCACATGAGCGGCAGACCTTCTTGGCCTCCCGAGTGGATCCCCCCTTCTCCGGGAAGAACGCCTCAGGGTCGGTCTGCGCGCACAGCGCGCGTTCCTGCCAACCAAGCTGCTCTTCAGCGATGCTGTCCTGTGCGATGACCAGGTCGGCCACTGCACACCTCCCTGCCGCCCGCCCGCAAATGGAGCCCCCCTATGAACGCCTCCCTCTTACCCACCAGCAGGAAGGCGTAACAACACGTGTGTAATTACACGCGCGTGGCCTGTGTGACGTCAAGCGGCATGCCGGTATCCGGAGAAAGACCTGCTCTCCCCGGTTCTGGGTCGTGTGCCTGTCTGGGCGGCGATCGCCCGGTCTCCCATGACGATCGCCTGGCCCGTTCAGTGCTCTCGGCGGTCGGAACCGTACCAGGACATGTTCTGCTCCTGACCGGGGCCCACCCTTTCTCTATCCGGGATTTCCTCTCCCGTGACCTGAGCCGAGCGCTCGGGCTTGTATATCGCGGTCGGGTCTATGGGCTGCGGATCCCAGGACCTCTGGGCGGCCGGACTCGGCCCGCTGAGCGGATCTCCCTGGTAGGCGGCGGGGTCGAACCTCAGCGTCGTCTCCGCCGGGGTCTCCCACTGCTGACCGCCGCCCTGCTGGTACGGCTGCGCCGGGGGCGTCTGCGGGGCGCCCTGCGATTGGCCGAACGGGTCGTCGTAGGAGCCACCCACCTGCGAGGTGTACTCGGGAATCCGCAGTTGCGGTTCCGTCCCCTGGGAAACGCCCGGCTGTGACATGCCCTGCGCCTGCTGCTGGTAGCTCTGCGCCTGCTGGTAGGCCTGCGCCATCTGCTGGGAGTGGGGGTCGACCGGGTCGGGCGCGGGCGCCGGGTAGTGCAGGTTCGGCTCGGTCTGACGGGCGTACTCCGCGCCGGAGAAGCCGGTGAACGGCTGACCGTAGTTGTCCGGCGGCTGCGGGAAGGACTGCTGTCCCTGGGTGTCGAAGGACAGCCTCGGCTGGCTGTCCGAGGAGCCGTACGGCGAGGCCACCTCGGGCTGCGTCCCGTAGAAGGAACCCTGCTGCTCGGGCTGCGGCACCTGATGGGGCTGCGGGGCGTAACCGGACGCCTGGGGCTCCGCGGGCGGGGCGTAGCCGGGGAGCTGGGGGTCGGTGTAGCCGGAGGAATGCGCGTCGCCGTAGACGGAGGCCTGCGGCTGCTCGACCGGCGCGGCGTAAACGGGCGGGTCGTAGGCCGTGGGCGGGGTGTCGTAGGCGGTGGGCGCCGGGTCGTAGGCGGTGCCCGGGGTCTCGTACGCCGCCGGGGAGTCGTACGACCTGGCCTGGGCCGAGGGCTGGACGTCCGCCGGGACGTACGGGCTCGGGGTGTAGGCGTCAGCGGGAGACTGGGACCCGGGCTGGCCGTACGAGGAGGACTGGGTGCCGTAGGACTGGCCGCCCCCCTGCTGCGCGTAGGGCTGCGGGGAGGCGTGGGAGGCGGCGGCCGGGGAGGACTGGGGGTAGGCGTCGCTCAGGGGTGTGACATAGCCGTGGGCCTGGCCGTACTCCTCCGAGGCTCCCGCCGGACCACTGGAGCTGCTCGGCGCGGGGGGAAGCGCGGGCGGGCTGTAGGGAAGCTGGACCACGGGAGCGGGCTGGGCCTGCTGGTAGGCGTGAGCGCCCTGGTCCTGATGCTGGAAGCCCTGCTGCGGCGCGTGGTCGTGCTGCGGGAAGCCATGCTGGGAGGGCTGCTCCTGGGAGTGGAATCCCTGCGGCTCCTGGTGCTGGAAGCCCTGCTGCGGCGCGGCCTGGTCGTGCTGCGGGAAGCCGTGCTGGGAGGACTGTTCCTGGGAGTGGAATCCCTGGGGCTCCTGGGTGTGGAAGCCCGGCTGCTCCTGCGGGTGGAACCCGTGCTGCGGGGCCTGCTCCTGCGGGTGGATCCCCTGGTGCGGAACCTGACCGCCCTGAGGACCCGCCGGGCCGCCCTGAGGAGCGGCGTACTGCTCCTGGAGACGCGGATCGGGGAAGATCACCCCGTGGGGCAGCCTGGCGCCGCCCTTCGCCCCGGAGGCACCCGCCGATCCTGCGGCCTTCGGCACGAGATAGGCCAGGGCGATCCCGGTCAGCGCGAGGGCGGGAAGGCTGAGGACGAGGAACTCGATCTTCTGCCAGAGGCCGGTCTCTCCGGCGAACAGGCCGCCGAACAGGCCGACCGTGCCGAACAGCGCCGCCAGCCCGAGGGTGCCGACGGCCACCTGGACCATCAGCTTCAGCCGCTCGATCGCCGGGCCCGCGTGACCGGCCAGCAGCACGGCGCCGACGAGCAGCGCGGCGGTCACCGGCGAGGTGAATCCGCCCACCTGATTGGCTGCGCGAAACGCGAAGGAGCCCCCGGACGATGTACCGAACAACAGCTGCTCGACGCCGACGAGAACGCCCGTGGACGCTACGGCGATCATGAGCCATGCGGCCGGCTCTCTGAGCCTGCCCGCCTCGACATTGATCACAACTACCCCCAAAGGGTCCTCAGGTAAACCCGGGCCAAGTTTTGCACACGGCTGACTTAGGTGTCGGGAGACCCACGAAGCCCATAAATCTCATAAGTACTTCATAACACCCTATTGCGACATATTCCGGACAGGCCCTGCGGCGACGCTGCCAGCGAAGACATTTCTCATAACGATCAAGACAAGCCGCTCTCCCCCCTTGACGACGGGCCCTTCGAACAGTGCGGCCGAGGCAGTGGAACACTGGACCGCATGCGCATTGTGTCCCTCGCCGGCGGAATTGGCGGCGCCCGTTTCCTACGCGGCCTCCTCACCGCCGCTCCCGGCTCCGAGATCACCGTCATCGGCAACACCGGCGACGACATCACCCTGTACGGCCTGCAGGTCTGCCCCGACCTGGACACCGTGATGTACACCCTGGGCGGCGGCATCGACGAGGAGCAGGGCTGGGGAAGACAGAAGGAGACACACGTCGTCAAGGAGGAACTGGCCGCCTACGGCGTCGAACCGCAGTGGTTCGGCCTGGGCGACCGCGACTTCGCCACGCACATCGTGCGCACCCAGATGCTCTCCGCCGGATACCCGCTGTCCGCGGTCACCGAGGCGCTGTGCGCGCGCTGGCAGCCCGGCGTGCGACTGATCCCGATGAGCGACGACAGGACCGAGACCCACGTGGTCATCTCCGACGACCGGGGCCGCAGGGCCGTGCACTTCCAGGAGTGGTGGGTACGGCTACGCGCCTCGGTCCCCGCCGAGCAGATCATCCTCGTCGGCGCCGACGAGGCCCGCCCCGCGCCCGGTGTGCTCCAGTCCATCGCCGACGCGGACGTGGTGATCCTCCCGCCGTCCAACCCGGTGGTCAGCATCGGCACGATCCTGCAGATCAGGGGCATCCGCGAGGCGTTGGAGGCCAAGACCGTCGTCGGTGTCTCCCCCATCGTCGGCGGCGCCCCCGTCCGCGGCATGGCCGACGCCTGCCTCACCGCGATCGGCGTCGAGACCACGGCACAGGCGGTCCTCGAACTCTACGGCTCACCGCTGGTGAACGGCTGGCTGGTCGCGGAGGAGGACGCCGGGGTCAGCCTCGACGGCGTGCGCGTCGAGGCCCGCCCCCTGATCATGCACGACGTCGAGGCGGCCGCGGCCATCGCGAGGGCGGCCCTCGACCTGGCCACGACCCTCGCCGGAACCGGAACCGGCTCTGCCTCCGGAACCGAGGGTGCGGGACGGCTGAACGGGGACGCCCGATGAGCAGGATCCGCCGCAGACAGGACAGCCCCTCCGACATCAGGCTGGAGATCTTCCCCGTTCCCGGGATCCCCGAGGTCCAGGAGGGCGACGACGTCGGGAAGCTGATCTCCGCCGCCATGCCCGACCTCCGCGACGGCGACATCCTCGTCGTCACCTCCAAGGTCTCCAGCAAGGCTGAGGGCCGGACCAGGCGAGGCCTCACCCGGGTCGAGGCCGTCGCCGCCGAGACCACCAGGGTGGTCGCCCGCAGGGGCGAGACCGTGATCGCGCAGACCGCGCACGGGTTCGTCATGGCCGCCGCCGGGGTCGACGCCTCCAACACCGAGCCCGGCACCGTCGTGCTGCTCCCCGTCGACCCCGACGCCTCCGCCGCCGCGGTGCGCACGAGCATCAAGGAACGCCTCGGCGTCTCGGTCGGCGTGGTCGTCTCCGACACCTTCGGCCGCCCGTGGCGCAACGGCCAGACCGACATGGCGATCGGCGTGGCCGGGGTGACCCCCATGCTCGACTACCGGGGTATGTCCGACGACCACGGAAACGCGCTCGAGGTCACCATGACCGCGGTCGCCGACGAGTTCGCCGCCGCGGGTGACCTGGTCAAGGGCAAGCTCGCGCAGACCCCGGTCGCGGTGATCAGGGGAATGGCCGAGTACACCACCGAGGAGGACGGCCCCGGCGTCCGCGAACTGGTCCGCCAGTCGGAGGACGACATGTTCCGGTACGGCTCCCGCGACGTGCTCTTCGCCCGCAGGACCGTGCGCGGGTTCTCCGCAGAGCCGGTCGACGGCGCCAAGGTCCGCAGGGCCGTCGAGGCCGCGATCGCCGCGCCCGCCCCGCACCACACGACTCCGTGGCGGTTCGTCCTGCTGGAGTCGCCCGAGATCCGCGTCAAGCTGCTCGATGCCATGCGCGAGGCGTGGATCGCCGACCTGCACGGCGACGGCTTCTCCGAGGAGGCGATCGCCCGGCGGGTCAAGCGGGGAGACGTGCTGCGCGCCGCGCCGTACCTGGTGGTGCCCTGCCTGGTCATGGACGGCTCGCACACCTACCGCGACGACCGGCGCAACACGGCCGAGCGGGAGATGTTCGTGGTCGCGGCGGGCGCGGGAGTGCAGAACCTCCTGGTCCAGCTCGCGGTCGAGGGCCTGGGCTCGGCCTGGGTCTCCTCGACCATGTTCTGCCGCGACGTGGTGCGCGAGGTGCTCGACCTGCCCCCGGGCTGGGACCCGATGGGCGCCGTCGCCGTCGGCCGCCCCGCCGCCCCGCCCCGCGACCGCGCCCCGAGACAGGCGGACGACTTCATCGTCACCCGCTGAGTCCTGCCCGCCGAGTCCCGCGCCGGAACCCGGCGCGGGAACCCGACGCGAGAATCCGGTGCGGGAACCCGGCGCGGAGAGGCTCGGCTGCGCCCGGGTGCACCGGCGATCGCGCGGAGACTCGGTCGCGCCGGGGTGTCAGCGATCGCCGCGCAGCGGCTTGGCCGTGCCGGAGGGCGCAGGCGAGGGAGGCGAGGAGGCCTCACCTTGGCGGATCACGTTGGTGAGCACCACGAACAGGACCATCGCCACCAGACCGGCCACGATCATGCCCCGGACCGCCACCCAGGCCGCCGCCTTCGCCCCCGGGATCTTCGCCGCCGCCTCCGCCGCGGTCTTGATCGCCTTACCCCACCCCGCCCAGGTGTCGACGGTGCGCTGGAAGCGCCGCCCGACGAAGAACATGACCGTCGCGATCACGACGATGACGAGGACCCGCGCGTTCGAGCCGTCCATGGGCGCACTCCTACCTGAGAGGGAAGCAGGATTTCGCCACTGAGCGTAGTGTAATGACTACGTAAAGGAAGGGAAAGACTCAAGATCCAGAACGCGGATGGTGACGCGGCCGGCACGACCGCGCCACCCGGTGCCCCTGTCACCGTCCCGGCGGGCACACCCCTCGGCGACCCACCTCCACACAGTGATCAGTTGCATCTCCCGTTGCAGGGATACATGTAGAGCGTGCCGCAGTTACAGCAGTAGGCACCGCACATGCGGACAACGAACGGCTGGTCGTAGTGGCAGCAATAGTCGGAGCACCAGTTGCTCTCGGTGGAGCAGTTGCAGCCGGGGACCGAGTTGCTCTCCCCGCCGTTCTCCTTGCCCGTGAGCCGGTCGGCGGGACCGAGCGTGGCGATCAGAAGGAAGGCCTCCTCCTCGCCGAAGGCCTGTATCACCGCCTCCTTGAGCACGGCGGCCTGGCTGCGGGCCGTGGCGACGCTCGCCTCGTCGTCGACGACCTTGCGCTGCGCGTCGGTCAGGTCCGGATGCGAGGCGCGATACCGGTCGAACTGTTCGGTCCACAGACGGCTGCGCACTTCGGGAGGCGAAACCCGCGACCCTCACCTCCTCCCCGCGCGTCACGATGAGCGTCGGAGCCCATGGCGCGTCGGCTCCCAGTTGCTGTTCACGCCATCGTTGAACGTCCCGGTGGACCAGGGGCGGCATTTCCAGCTTCCCCCCCGGCCGCGTCCGCGACCGTATCGGAGATCCGCCTGCACTTTCCGCACGCCGCGTCGAACGCGAGTATCCAGCGTGACCCGCTGTCGTTCATCGCCTCTCCTTGTTCGGGTGCGCGGCACGCCCATGTCCGTCCGCCTTCACGGTCGCTACAGGGGGTGTCCGCAGGGAACAGGCCCGGGCCCGCGCTCTCCCGCGCGGGCCAGAACGCGCGCTTCGGCGAATGAGGCGACGTCAGGGGAGACGGCCGCCACGGGCCGCGCCCTCCCGCCTCACTCCACGGCTCATCCGGCCGATCGTGCGGCCGTGACCACCGTCGACGCCGCGTTCACCGAATGCCTCGCCGATCACATCGGCATCTGATGATCTGTCGAAATCGGTACGAGAAAACCGATGCGGCTCCAAGCGTCACCATCCGATATCTCTGGCGCGGCCCCCATACCGTACGAAATCCCAAAAGCTCCTATAAGCATTAACACAGACAAAAAGGCGGCTTTTCCGCCAAAGGCTCAGCTGCATACGCATAAGGCGATCTTGGTGGTGCTCAGTGACAAGCCCATCGAAACCCGACAGAACACCGCATCGATGATCGGCCCGTCGCCGTAGCCCCATCGCCCTTCTCCGCCCTCATCGCCCAGGTGCCGCTGCGCTGGTTCCACCGCGAGCCGGCCGGAGGCCGGGGTCAGTGGTGGGTGATCCACCAGACGGCCAGAGTGATGGGGGCCGAGGCGGCCGCGGCGGCGGCGCCGCGGACGGCGGCGTACAGTGCGGCGCGGCCCAGGCGGCGCAGGAACGGACGGTCGATCATGACGGGTCTCCTCCCGGCGGGCCCCGGCTTTCCTGAACGCCGGGCGGTGACAGTGATTACGCCTCTCCGGACGGTTTTCCGGCTTTGCCTTTCACGGGCGGGGCGGGGTGAGCAGGGGAGGAGACCTCGGAGAATGACGGCAGGCACGGGTTTTCCGGCCGGTTCCGGTCCGGATCCGGCACGATGACGGTTACGTTCTGGACGTCCAGAGGACGAGCTGGTCACGGACATTGCGCGTCATGGGGGCGTCAGGGCCGAGAACGCGTTCCAAGATCGCGAGAAGGACCGTGTACTGGTCGGCCGCGCCGTGTGGATCGCCTGACTCCCCCGTCCAGCGGGCCAGGTTCTCACGGACGATAAGGGTGTCGAAGTGTTCGGGGCCGAAACGGCGGGAGCGAATGGGCAGGAGCGCCTCACACTGGTCGCGGGCTGTCACCGGGTCACCCGCCACACCCGTCCAATGGGAGAGGTTCACGCGGGTGACGAGGGTCAGGTGAGTCTCCGGACCGGAGATGCGTTCGCAGTCGGGGAGCAGGGCTGCGTACAGATCGCGCGCGGTCGCGGCGTCGCCCGCCTGGCCGGTGCGAAAGGCGAGGTTGACGCGGGCCCATAAGCTGTCGGGGTGATCGAGGCCCGAGGTCCGCTCATAAGCGGCGACAAGGGCCACGCACACATCACGGGCGGCCTCGGCGGAGCCGCTCTCGCTGAGGAACCGGGCGTACTGGTCGCGTGCGGCGAGAGTGTCCGGGTGGTCGGCACCCCAGACGCGTTCCATCCGGGGCAGGAACTCCTCGTAGTACAGCCGGGCAGCAGCGGGGTCACCCGCCTGACCGGTCCAGAAGCCGGCCTCTTGGGCGAGCCGAAGCGTGTCGGGGTGGTCTGGGCCGGAGACACGCTCACGGATCGGCAACAACTCCGCGACCCGGTCACGAGCAGCGCCAGGGTCGCCGCTCTGACCGATCCAGTCCGCCAGGGCCGCCGCCGCCCAGAGCGTGTCGGGGTGGTCTGGGCCGGAGACACGCTCACGGATCGGCAGCAGTTCGGTGAGAAGGTCGCGCGCGGTGAACTGGTCCCCCGCGTGACCGACCCACTTGGCGTGCAGCGCGGCGGCGGTGAGTGTGTCGGAATGTTCGGGACCCAGACGGCCGAGCGCATCAGTGTGAATCTCGGCCTGGACGGTCGCGGCCGTCTGGTAGTCGCCGCTGGCCCCCAGATACTCCACGACCTCCCGCATTCCGGACGCCGAAGGTTCAAGTGCCACATGGGCGTGCGGCACGAGCCGCGCGTACAGCGGCCAGTTCGCCACGAGGTCGGGATGACCGGGCAACGCGCCTTCGACCAGTGCGGCGGCGGCCGACCGCCACGCCGCGCGCGCCGAGGGGGTCATCCGGTCAGCGGTGATGGCCTGAACGAGCCGATGCACCGACAGCACACCCGGCTCCGGGCTGGCGACGAGCGAGAACCTCCGCAGCTCCCCCACTGCTTCGGCGACCCCGATCACGTTCCCGATGAGTCCGGTCAGTCCGAGCGAGGCCGGCAGGGATTCCGGCAGTCCGGATCGCCGCCCCGCCAGCAGCGTCCGAATCGGCACGTCGTCGGGGGCGAGCTGCGACAGCAACCGCAGCAGGGCGATCGCCTCAGGGGTGTCACGCTCCAACCGCTCGAATGCGAGAGTCCAGGTCGAGGCTACCGAGCCGTCGTAGTCGTAGGGTTCACCCCGGTCAAGCAACAAAGCAGGCTGCGCGCGCAATCCGTCCAGGTATTCGGCCAGGGACAATCCCGTGGCGCCGACGAACGCTCCGGCCTGCTCCAGTGCGAGCGGCAGCGCTCCCAGTTCGGTCGCGACGGTCGCCGCCGCGATCCCGTCGTCTTGCCCGGTGCGGTCCAGGAGGAACCTGGCCGCCGCCGAAACATCCAGCGGTGTCACCTCGACGCTGAGCGCCTGCGGCCAGTGCGCCGACCGAGAAGTGAGCAGCAGCTTGCCCTGCCCGGCCGTTGGCAGCCATCCGCGGATCGCGGCATGGTCGGCGACGTTGTCGAACACCAGCAGCCACGGCCGCTCGGCCTCGGCGAGCGCGGCGTGGACCTGCGCCACGGGGCTGCTGCCGTCGTCGGGCAGCCCGAGCCGGACGGCCAGTGCCGCGAAGCCCCCCGCCAGCGCGGTGTGGTCCTCGGCGGCGAACTGCCAGACGAGCCCGTGCCCGGTCCGGACGCGATACGCGAACTCCAGCGCCAGACTGGTCTTGCCGATCCCGCCGAGCCCGTGCAGGACGACTTGGACGGGCGTGTCCGACGGTACGGCGAAGGCGTGGTGCAGCCGGGTCAGCAGCGCCGTTCTCCCCGCCATCTGCAACGGCCGGGGCTTCGTCCCGAAGATGTCGGCTACGGGCCGCCGCTCTGCCTGCTGGACGCCGCCGGTTTCGGTTTCCGGCGACCGCCTCCCGGTCCGAGCGTCGCGGGCCTGCTGGAGCAGCCGCACCCACCTGACCTCGTCCAGCAGCTCACCGACCTGATGGCCTCTTACCACACGGCCGCGAGCGTGCTCGGTCAGGACCCGGACCAAGGTAAGAAACGCCGCTTCGCTTTCGGGCAGGTGATCACCGTTCTGCCAGGCGCTGATCTGCCGGAATGTCACCGTCCACGACGCCTCCCGTGGGCGGCGGCTCATCGTCCTGCCCGCGGCCCGCTCCAGCGTCAGGCCCGACATCTTCACCAACCCTGCCAGCCGTACCGCGAACTCCCCGCCACGCTGCCCGCCGCGCTGCCCGCCGCCCACCAGCAGCTCACCCGCCCTTCGGATGCTGGATCCGGACCGGACCGGACCGGAAACCCCAACTTAAGGTTCCTACCAGCGATAAGACCCCTCCGTATCCAAACCGGAATACGCCATGACACTCCGGCCGTGGCCTCCTGATCTCCCGCGCGGCAACCTGGCCCGCGTAAACCCGGCAGGAGAATCCACACATGACCATCTTTGGCCATACCGTCCTGTTCCCGCGCCGTCCGGCACGTCCCGCCCCGGCCGCTGTCTCAGGACGCGGCCGGATGTCGGCCATCGCCCTCGGCACGGTGCTGGCACTCATCACCGTGCTGGGAGGGACCGCCCACGCCCAGGCCTCGCCCAAGCGCTTCGTCTGGAGGAACGACATCCGCTCCGGGGATTGCACGATGTTCCACGGCGCCTCGTGGACCCTGTACTCGGACGGCACAGCGGAGTTCAACGGCCTGGTCACCAGCAGCGACGACAACGACGCGTGGCTGATGTGGGCGAACCTGGAGGACGCCAACAAGAACCGTCTGGGCAGGCTCGTCTCCCACTCCCACTGGGACGATCTCACTAAGTTCGTGAAGAACCTCCCGGATTCCTCCCGCCAGTACCCCTGGTCGGCGAGGGCGACCTACGACCCCAGCCTCTACCCAAGGATCAAAAGTATGAGCCTGAACTCCCACTGCTGAGCAGGCCAACCCCCTGTCACTCCTCGCCGCCCTCGCCCACCGAGCGCCCCCGGCCGGTCCGCCTGCCGGGGGCGCCTCGTCTTGCGAGGAATCTGACGCACGTGGAATCGGCGAGCGTGGAGTGCGACGACGTGACCTGACTACCGGGCCTTGGGGCGAAACCCGACCGTCACGAGGCGCCCCCTGCCTGGCGGGCCGCGAGGGCGACGGCCACGAGCAGGACCAGAACCGCTGCCAGGGCGGACACGGGACCGACGTTCAGATGCAGCGCGGCGCCCGTCAGCGCACCGGTGAACAGCGCGGTGCCCGAGACGGCCCGTCGCAGTCCCGCCCGCCCCGGTGGATCGGCGGCCAGACGGGTGAGGGTACTGGTGAGGACGGTGATGGTGACCAGGTCGGGCACCGCGAGCCGGTGCGCGGCGGCGTTCTGCAGGCCCATGCCGTACCCAAGCAGCCCGATGAGCGCCACCTGCGCGCCCGGCTCGCGATATCCCGCCGACCAGGCCACCGCGAGGGCGACGGCGACCAGGCCCGCGTGCGCGACCGTGAGGGAGGTGAACTCCCGCCGGGCGTCCCGCATCCGCCCGGCGAGGCGTCCCGCGCTCCACGCCCCGGCGGTGAAGACGGCGACGGCGAGGAGCGAGGCCCACACCGACAGCTGGGAATCCCCGGCCAGGGCGAAGCCGAGAAAGGCCACGTTGCCGGTCATGTTGGCGACGAAGACCCGGTTGAGGCCCAGGAAGCTGACGGCGTCCACGAGGCCGCTCGTGACGGTCAGCACGACCAGCAGGGCGGGCAGGACATCGTGCTCGTTCGCGCCACGGGGAAACAACGCGTCGGAGACCCACCTCAACCCGCCTCTCACGGGCGCTCCCGCGCGCGGGTTCCGTGCCGGTTTCGCGGACCGGCTCTCATGCGTTCTCCTCGGTGCCGGGGTGATGCCGGGCGCGGGCGGCCGTACCTCCACGGGCAGGCGCCTCCTGCTTGTGGGTTTGCCCAGTTCAGCGAGGATTTAGTGCAGGCGAAACACCCTTCGGGGGCGCCCTTGGAGGAGCCTGCGGCCGAGGGCCCGGCGGACGTCACGAGATGGCCGGCTGTGACCCACGACAGTGAACCGGCCGGAGACCCACGCCCGTTCCGGTCAGCTGGAGAAACGCCTGATCAGGATGGCCAGGCGCTGCCTGTGCCCCTCCGGACGGAGCCTGCCGTTGCGCATGAGCGTCAGGAGCCCGTGCAGCCCGCTCCAGATGGTCTCGGTGAGCATCTCAAGGTCGTCGTCCCCGGCGAATGGCCGTACGGCCTGGCGCAGTTCGTCGAAGCCCTGTTGCAGGGCCTCCGGCGCCTGGAGGGTGGCGAACGGCAGGTCGACGGCGAGGGTGAACATCACGTCGTACAGCGCGGGCCGTCGCTCGGCGAACGCGGCGTAGGCCTCGACGACGTCGGCGAGGGCCTGCCTCGGGCCGGTCGCGGAGGTGCGGGCCGCACGCAGCTCGGCGGCGAGGTCGGCGAAGCCCTCGACCGCGACCGCGGCCATGATGGCGTCCTTGCCCTTGAAGTGGCTGTAGAGGACCGGCTGGCTGTACTCGATCTCCTCGGCGAGCCGCCGCGTGGTCACCGCGTCCCAGCCCTCCGACTCGGCCAGCTCACGCGCGGCCGTGACGATCAACCGCTCCCGCTCCGCCCGCTCGCGCTCCCGGCGCGTCTGGATCGACATGCCTCCGATTCTAGCATCGCTAGCGTTCCTGTCCTGGCTATGTTAGCTTCACTCTCGTTTCTAGCACTGCTAGCAAAAGGAGAGGGTCATGCTCACCCCCATCGCCTACGGCCTGGCCGTACTGCTCAACCTCCTCATCGCCTTCATCGGCCTGCGCTTCTTCCTGACGCCCCACGCCGCGGCCGCCGGTTACGGCGTCCCCGCCAAGAAGGACGGCGACGCCGCCTACCTGACCATCAAGGGCCTGCGCGACCTCACCTACGGCATCCTCGGCCTGGCCCTGCTGGCCTTCGCGGGCGCCAGGGCGGAGGCCTGGTACATGCTCGTCGTCGCCCTCGTCCCCCTCGGCGACACCGTCATCGTGCTGCGCAACGGCGGCACCAAGGCAGTCGCCTTCGGCATCCACTTCGCCACCGCCGTGGCCGTGCTCATCAGCGCCGCCCTCCTGTTCGCCGCCTGAGAGCCCCGACGTCCCCGCCCGGGAACCGCCGACACCCGGCCGACTCCGGAGACGACCGCCTTCAACGCGACGGCGGCCCGCCCGTCGCGAATCGGCCTGCTCAGCGCGTCAGCAGGTCGTCCAGTTCGGCCGCGAAGAGCAGGGCGGGGTCGAATCCCATTCCGGTGAAGTGGCCGGCGAGTTCCAGGGACAGGACACCGTGGAGCCGTGTCCAGAAGCTCAGAGCCTGCTGGAGGACCGCAGGCGAGGCGGGGTGACCGCCCGCCCAGTCCCGGTGGCGTTCCAGGTGGATGTCGAACGGCGTGGCGGGGCGCTCCCGGGGTGCCGTCGAGCCCGCGTCGAGCAACATCGCCATGATCTCGGATGAGATGGCCGTGATGTCGTCGGGCGCGTGGTAGCCGGGGACAGGGGTGCCGTAGATGAGGAGGTACCGCTGGGGGTCCTCCAGGGCCCAGCCGCGCACGGCGTGGGCCAGTACGGCCAGGTCGGCACCTGCGGCGGAGGCCGAGCGGAGGGCGTCGGCGAGGCTTCGGTACGCGTCCCGGATGAGTTCGGTGATCAGCTCGTCGCGGTTGGCGTAGTAGCGGTAGAGCGCCGGTCCGCTCATGCCCATCTGCTTGGCGATCGCGTTGAGGGAAAGCGCGGACGTCCCCGTCGTGGCGATCTGCTCCCACGCGTGTTCCTTGATCTCCGCGCGCACCTGAGTCCGGTAGCGCTCGCGCGGGGTCTGCGTGCCCGTCTCCGCCACGACCTGCCACCTTCCGCACCCACGAAGCTACAGCCTCAAGATTCAGTTAGAGGCTATCACGAACCTTATTGACACCCATCCTCTCGGATAGTTATAACTTCTAACGAACACATGAGCTTCTAGCTCAACGTGGTCGCACGGTACGGGTCCACAGCCATGCACTCAGCCAGACGCAAGAACGCCATGACCACCACCCCCGTCCCGAGCATCCGATCCCGATCCCAGAACGAGAGGAACACCATGTTCAGCACCGGCCCCGCGAACTCGCCCGCTCAGCACTCCCACCCCCGGACCCGCGTACGCACCGCCGCGCTCGCGATCTCGCTCGCCGTCGCCGGTGTCCTCGCAGGCAACGTCCCGGCCGCTCAGGCCGCCCCTGCGCCGCCCCAGGCCGCCCCCCTCGAGGGCAAGCCCCAGTGCCGCGGGGAAGGCGTCGACACCACCGCCCGTATCCGCTACCAGTCGGACATCGTGATCAAGGCTCCGCTGAGCACCGTCTTCAAGCTGCAGACCGACGTGGAACGCTGGCCCACCTGGCAGGCCCCCGTCCTCACCATGAAGCGCCTCGACCCCGGCCCCCTCCGCAAAGGCTCGCGGTTCCGGTGGACCACCCCGGCGCCCCCCACCCCCACGACCCCCGCCACCACCCTGCACATCACCTCCACCATCCGGCAACTCCAGCACAACACCTGCATCCTGTGGAGCGGACCCGCGATCGGAGAAGGGGTGCGCATCGACGAGGGTGTGCACCTGTGGACCTTCACCAAGGTCAAGGACGGCGTGCGCGTCCACACCGAGGAAACCTGGACCGGCGCCCAGGTCGAAGCGGACGTCCCCACCGCCACCAAGCTCCTCGGCGCAGGCCTCGAAGCATGGCTGCGCGACCTGAAGACCACCGCCGAAGCCCGCGCCCACGGCAAGCCGTAGGCTCCCCGCTGCCGCAGGACCCCGGTCAGCGGAAACCACACCCGGATCGGGTGCGTCGGCGGCGCACTCGATCCGGCATGCCGTGTCGCAGCCGGTCGGATGTTCACCGACGTCGTCAACTCCGCTGACCGCGGCCTCCAGGGTCCTCCCGGGATTCGTTCGGTCCGAGCGGTCGAGGGTTCAGGGCCGAGAACCGCTCAGCGGCGGCGCCCCGCCGGGTCGCGACCTTCCTGCCGGCGGGCGAGCACTTCGGGGAGACGCGGGCGTGGCGGGCGAGCGAGGCGAACGGCGACGCCACCATCACGGGTGACACCCGAACAGCGATCAGCGACGTCGACAAACCGCTCCATTTTCGGCCACTTCCATCTCGGCTTTCCCGTTTACGCCACAAAACACAACAACATTCCAGCATGACCTTTTATGGCGATTTATTGCTATTTGATATCGCCGCGCTCGGCCTTTGGTATCCGCATCGAAGATGAGGCCATGACGAGTCCGTGGAGACCGTCGCGCAGGGGCCCACTGTTCGAGGCCTCGGTCGCGCCGCCCATTTCGCCGTCCATGTCGCCGCGGTCCATGTCGCCACCGTCCATGGCGGTGCCGTCCATGGCGGTGCCGTCCATGGCGGTGCCGTCCATGGCGGTGCGATCGACGGTGTGCTCCCCGGCCGTCGGCGGCACGGCGGTCGATCGATCATGAGCGCGTCGAAACCAACCGTCGACCTCCACAAACAGAAGCTGGCCGAATACGAGCGGACGCTGGGACCCGACCACCCCACCACCCTGGCCGCCCGTGACGACCTGGCCCGCGCCCACCGGACCATGGAACAGAGGGAACAGGCCATCCCCCTGCTCGAACGGATACTGACCCACCGGCAACGGAAACTGGGCCCCGACCACCCCGACACCCTGGCCGCCCGCGACACCCTCACTCGCGCCTACCAGACGACCGGCCGAACGAAGCAGGTCATTCCCCTGCTCAAAGAGACTCTGACCGACCGTCAACGGATACTGGGCCCCGACCACCCCGACATCCTGGCCGCTCACGACGACCTCGCCCGCGACTGCTGGAGCGTGGAACGGGAAGAACGCGCCGCCTCCTCGCCCGGGCGAGTACTGACCGGCTTCACGCGGATGCTGGGCATCGAACACCCGGCCGCGCGAGCGAGGCGGAACGAGCTCAGACACGCCCGCCTTTTCAAGCAGTCGACGAGTTCATGCGTGTCCGAGGTGATACTCGCTCATCAACCGGACCTGATCCGTTTGGCGCTTGCCTTGGTGGGAGCGCGGCGAACGGCCGAAGACGTCGTCCAGGACGCCTTCATCGCGCTCCACCGCCGGTGGGACCGGTTGACGGACTACGACCAGGTGCTTCCCTACCTCCGAACGGCCGTGCTGAGGAGGTGCCGTGCGGTCCATCGCAGGCAGACGATCACCCGCAGGTTCACCGGTGGCCAGGAAGCGCCGTTCTGGTCACCGTGGGCGACTCCCCCGCTGGATGAGACGCACCGTGAGGTGTTCCTCGCCGTATACGCCCTGCCCCGCCGCCGGCGTGAGGCCGTGGTGCTGCGCTACTACCTGGACCTGCCGGAGCCGGACATCGCCGAGGCGATGAGGATCAGCCGCGGAACGGTGGCGTCGGCCCTGTCCCGAGCCCTCAAGACGCTCGCCGCGAAACTGGAGGGAAACCGATGACCCGGGAGATCGAAGACCGGCTCCGCGACGCCTTCACCTCCGGCGCCGATCAACACATCCACGCCGAGCCCCTGCCTCCCGCCAGGAAAACCCTGCGCGCCATCGAGGAAACCCTGCCTCCTGCCGAGAAAACCCTGCACGCCATCAGAAAGATCCTGCGCGCCATAGGGAAAACACTGTCTCTTGCCGGGAAAACCCTGTGTGCCATCGGAAAGGCCCTTCGCGCCATATGGGAAAGCATTCTCTCCATCCCGACGACCGTGCACGATTGGTACCTCCGGCAGACCGAGAACGTCCAGGAGACCCTGCACATTGTAGTCACTTTATCCTTTTTTGTGCCAATTTCTGCATCGCTGGTAATATTCGTCATCCCCTGGGTGACCTCCCTGCTCGGATTTCATTCCGGCCCGTTCCTCATGCTGGTTGGCGATGGCAATGGAGTGACACTCCGCGCCACGAACACCAAAGCGATCATCAGAGGGGTCGAGTTACCCCCTCTCCCGCAAGACTCCGCCCGTGGCCCAGTCGACTACCTGCTCGCCGGGAACGGCAAAGGCAGAGCGTTCTACGTCGCCCGGAGGGCGACGTTCCCCCAAAGGGGGGTGAGCGTCACCTCGTTCCACCGGGTCGAGGTCTACGGCGATACGAACCAAACGCGCACCACCTCCGGCGAGATCCCCACGGTGACCGGCGCGGCCGTTGGCTCCTTCGCTCTCAGCGGTGACGGCTCCTTTCTGGCCTACAGCCTCAACGGCTCCCCTCCGGCCTACGGATTCGACGGCGAGGCGTGTGGCAGGAACGAGACACAGGGGTTCTGCCCCGTAGCGCGGCTCGTCGTCGTCGATCTGTCCACCAAGAGCACACGCTCCTGGGCGGTGGACGGAGCGGAGAGAATCGACAACCTGTCGTGGACGGCCGATCACCGCACCCTCGGTTTCACGGTGAAGTCCGAGGTCCGCGTGCTGGACACGGCCGCCCTGGGCGACACACCGGTGGTCGGCCGTACCGTGGCGCGGAAGGAGGGCGTCATAGCCGCGACGATCAGCCCCGACGGCCGACGCATGCTGGTCGGCCGGACCCGCGAGTCCGGCGGCGACAACCCGCACGCCCTCATCATCGACGAGTACTCCGTCGCGGACGGGGTGAGAACCCGCACACTGATCACCAGCATGAAGATCTACGGTGAGCCCGTTCCCCACTGGAACCTTCTCCGCATCGACTCCACCGGAGAACACCTGCTGATCATGAGCAACCGTTACCCGTTGAGCAGGCTGGACAACGACCTGCACGAAAACGAGATCACTCCCCTGGTCAGCCCGAACGCGTCGGATCCCAACTTTTCGAACTTCACGTCATCCCCGATGTCCGCGACCTGGTGACGCGGCCCGGACGGTGAGGGTTCACCATCGTGAACCCTCACCGGTGTCAGTGGACGCTCATCCTCCAGCCGGATCGTCGCCGCCCCGATCGACCCGGACGCACTGGCCAGGGTCAACCTGGACGCCGTTCCCGGGCCCACACGCGAGGTGACGAGAGCCGACGCCGTCTCAGCCGCGCCGTACCTCGAACTGGAAGCAACCGAACTCGATCGCGCGCACGTGCACCACCGCCGTCTCCGGGTCCTCGAACACCTCCCGCAGCGCCGCGTCCGGGTCCTCACCGGCGGCCAGATAATGTCCCTCCAAGATGTGCCCGTCGGCGGCGTAGGCCCTGAGCATCCGATGTGCCGTGTGCGCCTCGGGCCAGCCCGGCTTCGCACCGGCGCAGTCCCCGGCGTGCACGAAGATCGGCCCCTGCTCGTCGTAGGCCCCCGGATCCACTCCCCGCTCCGCCGCCCAGCGGCGCAGCGGCGCGTACGACAGCAGCGCGATCCGCTCTCCCGCCTCCGCCTTGGTCAGACAGCAGCGCAGCGGAGCACCGGCCTCCTCCGCGACGAACACCCGTGGCGCCCGGCCCGCGTCATCGCCGTCCAGCAGTTCCTTCACGACCACGGCGTCGATCGCCCGAATCTCATATCCCATGCGCCCATCGTCGCCCGGCCCGCTCCCCCGCACCGGCGGCCCTCGGACCTCGCACTTCCCGTTCAGTCCATCAAGCCGGTCAGGCGGCGCCGGTTCGCGCCGCGACGACCGCCACCGTGGCGTAGGACATCGTGAAACCACCCCCGATCGCATCGATGGCGGCCCCGACGCTTTCCAGCACCTCCGCCAGCGTGTCCGGCGGGAGGCGGGTGAGACCGCCGGTGGTGGGCAGCAGGTCCAGCCACTCGTCCCGGGTGTAGGACCGCTGCCAGTCGAACCGCCACCGCTCCGGGTCGCCGAACGCGCCCGCCTCCCGGATCCCGTCGGCGGCCTTGGTGAGCATCTCCTGGTAGATGTCCAGGGCCGGCCTCGTCAACTGGGCGCCGACGTTGAGCGGCGAGTCGGGAACCACCCGCCGGTAGACCTCGGCGAGGGCCTCCGCCACGGCGGGCGGGGGCTCGAACACGTGCCAGAACGCCGCCAGCCTGCCGCCGGGTCGCAGCACCTGCGCCGCCTTGGCCGCTCCCGCGACCGGGTCCACCCAGTGCCAGGCCTGCCCGGCGACGACCGCGTCGAACGACCGGCCTGCCGGGTCCCAGGCCTCGAACGTCGCCGCCTCGACCTCGAGTCCGCCGCGCCGCGCGAACTCGGCCATCCGCGTGTCGGGTTCGACGCCGAGCACCGTGCAGCCTGCCGCCTGGAACTGCCGGGCCTCTATGCCGGTGCCGCAGCCCACGTCGAGCACGTCGGGTCCGGGACTGGCGGCGACGACCCCCTCCACCAGGGCGCTGGGATAAGGGGGCCGGGCCCGGTCGTAACGTTCGGCGTCCACGCCGAACGACTCCGCTATGTGCCTGGCCCTGTGGGGCTCGTTCTCGGAAGGATGAGCTTGCCCGGGAGGTATAGTGACCATGCGCCCACTTTAGTGGGCAAGCGCCCACCGTCAATCGGATTTCGCTGGGCGAGGAAAGAGAGGATGCACGGTGCCGACAGGCGTACATCTCCGCGACCCACGCGAGCAACTGTTCTCCGCCGCCGAACGCGTCCTGCTCAGGGACGGGCCGGACGCGCTGACCAGCCGGGCGCTCACCGTCGAGGCAGGTGTCGCCAAGGGCGTGTTACACCGGCACTTCGACGACTTCGACGCCTTCCTCGCCGAGCTGGTGCTCGATCGCATCGCCCGGCTGGACACCCAGGCCGCCGCCCTGCGCGAGTCCGCAGGGACCGGCACCGTCGCCGACAACCTCACCGGCGCCCTGACCGAGCTGTTCTCCTCCGTCGCGGTGGCGATCGTCGCGCTCATCACCTTCCGGGACGGCCTGCGCGCCCGGCTACGTCAGGCCGGGCTGACCGGCGTCCCGCTCGCGAGGGAGGCCGCGGTCATGATCGCCTCCTATCTCGCCGTGGAGCGCGACCTGGGCCGCATCGCGGCCGACGCCGACGTCGACACGCTCGCCCCCACGCTGATCGGGGCCGGGCACCTGCTGTTCGCCGACCGGAAGAGCACCCCGCCGGACGCCGAAGCCGTTCGCAGGATGGTGACCACGGTCATCGCCGGTGTCGCACGAGAACCGCACCCCCGAACCAGCGACAGCGAGCGGCTGAGCACTCCCGGGTGACGTCGCCCATGTGCTCGCCCCGCTTGAGCGCGAACGTGTCCGTGTCAGTCGAGGCGCCCGTGCTTGATCGCGGTGGTGAAAGCGGCCCAGGCGTCGGCGGTGAGGACGAGCGCCGGGCCGGCGCGATCCTTCGTGTCACGAACGGCACGACGCCCACCGGAAAGGGCCGCGACCTCCACACAGTCGCCCCCGTCGTGGCCGGACAGGCTGGACTTGCGCCACCGGGCGGAGGAGAGGTCCCGGGTCAGGTCGTCCATCTGCGCATCGTCTCCTTGATCAGGTTGAGCGACTCGCGCCGGGGCAGGGCGTCCGCCCGGATCGAGTCGTGAATGAATGCCAGGTTCTTCAGGTCGCCGGACCTGTCGCTGACGGGGTCTTCGATCCGCTGCGACTCGATGTAGGCCACGGAGCGCTCCCCCTTCGACAGGTCGGCGATGGTGAAGCTCCCCAGCAAGCCAAACACGCTTTGCGCCCCGTAGGGAAGGATCTGCAGGGTTATGCGGGGGTTTTCCCCGGCCTGCAGAAGCCGCTCGAACTGGCCTTTCATCACCTCCGGTCCGGCGACGGGCCGGTGCAGCACGCTTTCGTCCAGGACGACCCAGAGCAGCGGGGAAACGGGCCGCTCCAGGATCTCCTGCCGCGTCATCCGGGCCGCGATGTACTCCTCGATCTGATCGGCGGTGGCGTCGGGATTGCGGCTCAGGAAAACCCGCGCGTAGTCCTCGGTCTGGAGCAGGCCGGGAACCATTGACAGTTGCCAGATGTGCAGTGACTCCGCCTCGCGTTCGAAGTCGAGCCATGGGCGGAACCAGCGGGGCAGCTGGTCGGCCGCGCGGTTCAGCCGGTCGAGCAGGTCGGTCAGCTCCCGGCCGCGGCCCAGGGCGGCGTCCACCTTGCGGGCGAAGTCCAGGCTGGGGGCGCGGCGGCCGTTCTCGATCATGCTGACCTGGCTGACCGACATGTGGACGAGGTTGCCCAGCTTCTGCTGGCTCAGCCCCGACAACAACCGGACCTTACGAAGCTCGGCGCCGAATCGAATGCGGGGGGACGCGTATGGGTCTGGTTCCGGTAATGCGGTCATCTCCGGCTCCTCTCGCCGTTTCCGATCGTGTTCTTGGACGATATCCCGGAGAACGATCGGGAAAAGAGGAATTTCACACACTGTGAACATGGCGCGAAGTCTGTAAGCACTATTCGGCGACAGGACCGATCACAGATCGAAAGGGGGCTCCGTAAACACCCCCTTCCCTACTGCCATTTACCGGATATAAGCCCTTTTACATCGGGCTCGTAATCACCCAAAACCAGGTTGCGAAACGAATGCGCCGGCCGGGCCCCGGAGTCCGGGCAGCCGTACCCGTCGTGGCGCCGATGGCAGACCGCCGATCAGGTCCCGGTCGCATGTCCCGCCGATCTGCGATCAGGACCCAGGCCCGATGACAGGACATCTCGATCGGCCGGTGCCTCCGTGACCGGCCGGTGCCGCCATGACCACGGACTCGAACCATGGCGGCGTCCCGCGGGGTACCAGTCAGCCCGCGGCCGGAACGTAGGCCAGGTTGAGCACGCCGGTCTGGAACGTCTCGGACTTGACCAGCTTCAGCGCGTGGGTCGGGGTGCCCTCGAACAGCCGCTGACCGTGACCGACGACGATCGGGTGGACGAGCAGCCGCAGCTCGTCGAGCAGCCCGTTGGCGAGAAGCCACCGCACGGTCGTCGCGGAGCCGGACATCTCGATGTCGCCGTCGGCCTGCTCCTTGATCTCGCGCAGCTTGGCCACGACGTCACCGGAGACGACGGTGGTGTTGTTCCAGTCGGCCTTCTCCAGGGTGTTCGACACGACGTACTTGCGGGTGTTGTTGATGAACTCGGCGAAGTCCTGATCCGCTTCCGCCGTCGGCCAGTACGCCGACCATTCGTCGTACAGCTTGCGGCCCATCAGGAACCCCGCCGCCTCCTGCATCCCCGCCCCGATCGCGGCGCCCATCTCGTCGTTGAAGTACGGGAAGTGCCACTGGTCGGGCGCCTCGGTCACGCCGTCCAGGGAGATGAAGAAGTTGGAGACGATCCTGCCCATTGCTCTGCTCCTTTGTCGTTGGGGTAACGAGAAGTGACACGTCAGCCGCGGCCCTGGCCGACCGGCTTTCTCGTGACGAGCTTCTCATCCGGCACCGACAATGTGGGAGGAGCGAGCCTGCCGGTGTGCTCCGTACGGCCTCCGGCCCCGGCGCCCGTCGCGCGTACGACGACCGAACGGCACCGTGTCCCGGACCCCGGGCGCCGACCGCGCGATCCCCCGCCATGACAATGACCGCGACGGGGGTCAGAAACGAACACCGCTCACACCTGGTCAGGGCCTCAGGCCTGTTTGGCGAAAATCCCCGAGACGAACAGAGAGTACACATGGCAGGAAAAAGGTGCTTTCTGGCAGTGAAACGTCTGGTAGGCGCAGCAGCGTCCAGCCGATAGTTGGATTCCTTCACAACGACCGGCAGGAGAACCATGCGTAAGATAATCGCATCAGCACTTTCCGCCTCCGCCATCGCGCTGGGCATGATCGGAATGACGGCGACCCCGGCGGCAGCGGCCCAGGCGATGGCCTGTGACAACACCTCCGGCTATCTGAAAATCCACAACGACATTTCATCGACTCACTGCTTCGCCTACGCGGGCCACCTCGACGTTTACATCACCGGGGTCCGGCATATCGAATCCGGCAACAACAAGGTGAAGATCGACTACAAAACGTGCGCCTGGTGCCCCGAGAACGTGATTCTGGAGAAATGGCAGAGCTGGACTCCCCCGACCCTGCAGAGAGTCACGGTCGAGGACATCACCATCTATTAGGGCCTGTACGGAGTTGAGATCAGAGGGAGCCGCGGGGATGGTCTTGGGAGGCGAGGACGAAGGCGTGGACACTCCCCATGCTGACGTCGTCTTGGCGCACAACGGGAAGTCGGGCTGAAAACTCTGCTCTGGAGAAAGCGCTCCACCATCAGGGTGATCTGGACAAGCGGAGCCACGGGGGTTTCTGGCTCTAAGATCACGTCAGGGTAGGTTCGTGCGCCTGTCCCGTTCCTGAGGACGCATCACCTTCAGCGGGCAGGCCGTCACGACCGACATTCGGGTTTCACGGGTTGAGCGGCAGTAAGGTCACCGGTCGCTGACGACGAACAGGGAGGCCAGGTCTCATGAGCCGCACGATTGTTCTGCGCTTACTCGCGAGCCTCCCATTGTTGGCCGGCGGCGCTGGGACGGTATGGGGAGCCGCGTTCACGGTGAGCGGCATCGTTCAGGGCCGCCACGTCGTCGCCGTGTACGTCGACCCGATACCGCACAAGCTCCCCTTGAGCGTGTCGACGGCTACGGACATGTCCACCGGACCGATGTTCAAGCCGCCGAACATCCTGATGGCGACGCACCCCACTCTTGCCGAGACCGTACTTTCGCACGGCGGCGCATTGTTGGATGGTCTGTGCGCGGGGCTTGCCGGTCTGCTGCTGCACAGGTTGTTCCGATCGGTTCTCCATGGGCGCCCTGCTCATCGCCGCAACGCCGCACGGCTCGCCTGGCTGGCGGTGCTCTCTTTGGTCGTCGGCGTGGCCGGGCCGATCATCCCGTTTCTCGCCTCCTCCATGGTCCTTGACAGGGTCAAGCTCGCGGACGCCTGCACTCCGGCCGCCTTGTATTCCAGACTTTCTATGATCTTTGTTCTCGGGGCGATTCTCCTTTTCGTGTTGGCGGAGATCTGCCGGAGCCGTGCGGAGTCAGACGAGTCGCGTCCCCTCGGGCACGCGACGTGACCGAGCGCCGGATTCGATGAGGGAGCCGCCCTTTCGTGCTCACGGCTTTCAGGCCGACGGCCAGTTCTTGAGGAGGGCGTCGAGGGCGTCGAGGATTCTGTACCACGAGGTCTCCACCGAGCCCGAGTAACGGAACCCGCCCGCCACCTCCAGGCTCACGTATCCGTGGAAGGTGCTGTGCAGCAGCCGTACCGCGTCCGTCTGCGCGGGCTCCGGCAGGTCGTAGCCGCGCAGGATCGCCCGCGTCATCTCCGAGTGCCTGGCCGCCGCACTGGTGGCCGCCGTCTCCGGGTCGAGTTCGAGCCGCATCGCGGCGTATCTCCCCGGATACTCCTTCGCGTAGCCGCGATAGGCGTTCGCGAAGGCCACCAGCGCGTCCTTGCCCGCGCGGCCGACCAGCGCGGCCGCGGCCCTGTCGGCGAGCTCGGCCAGGGCCAGCATCGCCACCCTCACCCGCAGGTCCTGCGCGTTCTTGATGTGGAAGTACAGGCTCGCGTCCGTGACGCCGAACCTGCGCGCGAGCGCCGAGACGGTCACCTTCTCGAAGCCGACCTCGTCGGCCAGGTCCGCCGCCGCCAGGGTCAGGCGTTCGGCGGTCACCCCCGCGCGTGCCATGTGCCACCCTTCTCACGTACTTAGAGGCTTTAAGTGTTTGCTTAATAGTCCTAGGGAAGCTAACTTCCCCATCTATGAGACCAGTTACCGAGCGCGACATCCGCGCGTCGTTCGTCAATTGCACCAAAGGGGAGGCGAAGCGGCTGGCCGTACCCAGGGATCTGGCCACCCGGCCCTGGGACGACCTGGACTTCCTCGGGTGGCGGGACCCCGCCTCACCGGAACGGGGCTACCTGGTCGCCGAGTCCGGCGACGGGTTCGTCGGGGTCGCGCTGCGGCAGGCCGTACCGCACGCCGGGCACGTGCGACGCAGCATGTGCTCGTTCTGCCTGACCATGCACACCGGAGACGGCGTCTCGCTGCTGACCGCGCGCAGGGCGGGCCGGGACGGCCAGCAGGGCAACTCGGTGGGCGCCTACATCTGCACCGACCTGGCCTGCTCGCTCTACCTGCGCGGGAAGAAGGAGGTCGGGCCCGGCGGACGGCTGCACGAGTCGCTCACCCTGGAGGAGCAGATCGAGCGGACCGCGGCCAACCTGTCCGGCTTCCTGGACAAGGTGATCGGTTGACCACGCACACATTACGGGCCACACCAAACACGAGAGAGAGGCATTGGTAATCCCCCCCTCACCCACCTCAATCTCGCCACCGCCCACCAGGCGGCCGGACGGGTGGAACAGGCCATCCCGCTGTTCGAACAGACGGTGGCCGACCGTAAACGGGTACAGGGCTCCCACCACCCCTATGCCCTGGCCAATCGCCTCGACCTCGCCCTCGCCTACTGGTCGACCCGAGACGCGGACCGGGCCATCCCTCTGTTGAAGCAGGTGCTGGCGGACTCCAGGCTGATGCTGGGCGTCAAGCATCCGGTCACGCGGGCGGCGATAAAGGCGTTCAAGCGTGTCCGCGCCGCCGGTCGGCCAGGGAGTTCGTGACGTCGCCTGATCGGCCGGTGAGAACGTCTTCGCCTTCCGAGACAAGACCGCCGAACCCGTACGGCCGCCACCCGGTCGCCGACTAATCCCCCGCACAGCGTGGTTCTCCCCGGCCGTCGGCCCCGCCCGGCGATCCCGGCCGGGGAAGTCCGCTCACGTCGCCGTCAGCCGAGACGGCCGTCCTTGATCGCCGTGGTGAGGGCGGTCCAGGCGTCGGCGGTGAGGACGAGGGCCGGGCCGGAACGGTCCTTGGTGTCACGAACGGCACGACGCCCACCGGAAAGGACCGCGACCTCGACGCAGTTGCTTCCGTCGCCGCCGGACAGGCTGGACTTACGCCACCGGGCGGCGGAAAACTCGCGGGTCAGATCGTCCATCTGCGCATCGTCTCCTTGATGAGGCCGAGCGACTCGCGTCATGGCAGGGCGTCGGCCCTGATCACGCCATGTCTGCATATTAAGCTTTTCACCTCCTCCGACCTATCCCTCACTTCCCTCATCGATCCTCACCGGTGGCGGCGAACGCTTCACGACACCACCGTCAGACGACGTCGACGGACCATCTCATGGGCGACCTCCGATCAACGAGCGATGACGCCGACAAGCAAACGCATTTCCGGCCCCCTCCATCTCACCCTTCGCATTTATGCCACAAATCGCTACAGCATTACGCCGTGTCCCTTTATAGTGATTTATTGCTATTTAGCATCACCACTCCCGCCGGCCGGTATTCGCATCGAAGATGAAACCATGACGGATCCGCGAAAATCATCGCGTAGGGGTCGGCTTTCCGCGGCCTCGATCATGTCGCCAGAGACAGTGCGTACAGCGACGTTCCCCTGGGCCGACGGCAACGCGGCGGGGAGGCGATCATGAGCACATCGAAATCGATCATCGCCCTGCACCAACGGGCGCTGGCCGAACACGAGCGAACACTGGGCCCTGACCACCCCTCTACCCTGGCCGCCCGCCACAACCTCGCACTCGCCCACCTGCAGGCGGGGCAGCCGGGACAGGCCATTCCTCTGCTCGAGCGAGCGGTGGCCGACTGCGAGCGGGTGCTGGGGGCCGACCATCCCGACACCCTGTCCAGCCGCTACAACCTCGCCGGCGCCTACGCCGCGGCCCAGCAGCTGGACAAAGCCATCCCGCTGTTCGAGCGGGTGGTCGCCGACGGCAAGCGGGTACTGGGCGCCGACCACACCGTCGTCCTGAACAGCCAGAACAACCTCGCCAGCGCCTACGAGGAGGCGGGACAGATAGAGCAGGCCATCTCGCTGTTCAAGCGGGTGGTCACCGACAGCAAGCGAGCACTGGGCGCCGACCACCCCGACACCCTGGTCAGACGAAACAACCTCGCGAACGCCTATATATCGGCGAAACGGACGAAGCGGGCCATCCCATTGCTCGAGCAGGTGGTCACCGACAGCGAACGGGTGAAGGGTGCCCGCCATCCCGACACCCTGGGCGGCCGCAGCAACCTCGCCAGCGCCTACGAGGAGGCGGGACAGATGGAGCAGGCCATCTCGCTGTTCGAGCGGGTGGTCGCCGACTGCAAGCGAGCACTGGGCGTCACCCCTCTCTTCACCGCGGCCAACCGCCACAGCCTCGCGAAGGCCTACCAGGCGACCGGGCAGACGGACAAGGCCATCCCCCTGCTCGAGCAGTCGATGGCGTTTCTCAGACGAGAGTTCGACGCCGACCATCCCACCGCCCTGGACGCGTGCCGCAGCCTGGCGGACGCCTACCGGGCGACCGGGAGAGCGAGGCAGGCCATCCCCTTCATCGAGCAGGTGCTGGCCAGCCAGCAACGAACGCTGGACGCCGACCACCCCGACATCCTGGCCGCCCGCAACAGACTCGCCATCACCTACCAGGAGGCAGGGCAGCGGGCGCAGGCCATCCCCCTCTTCGAGCAGTCGGTGGCCGACTGCGAGCGGGTAAAGGGCGCCGACCACCCCGACACCCTGGTCATCCGCGGCAACCTCGCGGACGCCTACCAGGTGATCGGGCAGACGGACAAGGCCATCCCCCTGCTCGAGCGGACGATGGCCGACTGCGAGCGAACACTGGGCGCCGACCATCCCGACACCCTGGGCAGCCGCCACGACCTGGCCTTCGCCTACCGGACAGCGGGGCGGGTGGAGCAGGCCCTCCCCCTGTTCGAGCAGGTGCTGGCCGGTCGGCAGCGGATGCTTGGCACCGACCATCCCGATACCCTGATCGGCCGCAACAACCTCGCCCTCGCCTACCAGGCGACTGGGCAGACGGACAAGGCCATTTCCCTGTTCGAGAAGACGACGGCCGACTGCGAACGGGTGCAGGGAGCTGATCACCCCGACACCCTGGTCACCCGCAACAACCTCGCCCTCGCCTACTGGGCAGCGGGACGGGAAGAGGAGGCCATTACCTTGTACGAGCGGATACTGCCGGACGTCAGGCGAGTGCTGGGTAGCACCCATCCGACCACGCGGATGGTACGAGAGAACCTCAGGCTCGCCCGCGCCACCGGACGGCCAAGAAGTTCGTGGTGGCGTCACCTGATCGGCCGGTGAGGGCGCCTTCCTCCCAGCCGTGGTCAGCCAAGACACCCGGTTTTGATGGCGACAGTGAGGGCGGACCAGGCGTCGGCGGTGAGGACGAGGGCCGGGCCGGAACGGTCCTTGGTGTCACGGACGGCACGACGTCCCCCGGAAAGGACCGCGACCTCGACGCAGTTGCTTCCGTCGCCGCCGGACAGGCTGGACTTACGCCACCGGGCAACGGAAAGCTCGCGGGTCAGATCGTCCATCTGCGCATCGTCTCCTTGATGAGGCCGAGTGACTCGCGTCGTGGCAGGGCGTCGGCCCTGATCACGCCATGTCTGCATATTAAGCTTTTCACCTCCTCCGGCCTATCGCTCACCCGATCCTCGGTGCTCTGGGAATCGATGTAGGCAATGGGCGGAGCCTCGCGCGGCATCTCCGCGACGACGAACAGGAGATTACTCCGGAGAGTCATCGAAAATAGCGGGAGTTCACACACTGTGAACATACTGTGGAGCCATCGACGCTCTTCGACGAAAGAAGGCCTCCGCAGCCCGGGAAACCGCGTACGCCGCCGCCTTATCCGGAAGTCAGCATCGAATATCCGAATTTCCGTGACATAAAACTTTATGGCAAAGACGTGGACCAGCACCCGCAGCCTTCTCGCCCCGGGGTTGTCGCGTGTTCGGTCCGCCGGCCACCAAACCCGTGCTGCTGCGCCGACAACCCCGGAGACATCGAGTTCTTCGAGGTTCACCAGCCCGCCGACGGCGTCGGGCAGGGGGATCGGCTTTCGGGACGGATCCACCGAGAAGTCGTACGTCATTTTCCCGGCGACGTTCAGGACACGCGGCCTCGTCAGGCCGCGGCCGGGGCGGGCAAGGCGGCCAGGCCGCACTCGCGGACGGACAGGTGCTCCAGCTCCGTCAGCGTGCCGATTCCGTCGGGCGGCGGCCCGATGTCCTTGCCGTCGAGGATGAGCACGCACAGCCACGGAAGGCCATGGAAGGTTGAGAATCTCCGCGGGAACGCCTTAAGCCTGCCCTCTGTCAGGTGGAGCCCGGTCGCGCGGGCATCACGGGTGCGGGAGACCTTGTCGAGGCTTGCCGTGAAGGCTCCGGGCGCCGGGGAGCAGGACAGGGAGTCCGGCCCGCAGCCGGTCGAGGAACTTGTGGACGATGATCGAGTCGTACTCGGAGTCGACGACCTCGGCGACGAACGACGCGGCGATGTTCTCTCTAGAGAAGTCCGCGTCGTCGACGTAATCCATGTTGTCCACCCGGTAGGCGCCGGGGGCGTTCACCCGCAGGTCGTGGTCTGAGTTGATCACCCATGGAGTCTCGATCTCACCGGTCTCCAAAGTGCCGTCGTTGTAGTAGCCGTAGACGAGATGAGTGAAGGCGCCGTCTTTGACGTAGATCTCGCAGTCGCCGCCTTCCAGGGTCTCGGCGCGGGTGAAACCGCCCACGTAGAGTCCCGGGGTGTACTCGTACAGGGCGATCTGCCCGGTCACCGTGAGGTCTCCGGCGACCGCGATGATGTCGGCCTCCTGCCCGTCCGCCGCGACGACGGACTCCAGGAAGTCCCCGTCGAGCACGTCGAGCACAAGGTCGCCGTCGAAGAGCAGGACGTTCTCGTAGCTGCCCTGGAAGCAGAACGAGAGAGCACCGCCGAGGCGCGCGTCGGCGTCGGCGTCGGCGAAGGGCAGTAACTCGGAGACGGAATCAATGCTCATGCGGGAAACCGTAGCCGCACCGGACGACACTCTTGGGTGCAGGGAGCCGGGCGCCCGATGGACCGTGTGATGCGGGTGGATGCTCCGTACGGCATGACCGAACCACAAGGGATCAAAGGGCAGGAATCAAAGGCGCATACCCATACAGAACGTCCTCGCAGAAGGCCGCAGGTCCACCCCGGGACGCGGAGATTCTGCCTTTTGTCCCGGGATCGTCCCACGCGTGCCGGACAGTTCGCTGCCACGCCGAGAACCTTTGGCGGTGACCAGCCGCCGGGCCGGTGTCTCGAAGTCCAGCCAGGGACGAAACCACCGGGGCATCTGGTCGGCCTCCCGGGTCAGCCGGTCGAGCACGATGCTCCGCGCTCACAGAGTCCAGAACCTTGGCCGATGTCCCGGCCGGACCGGCATCATGGTCACCGTGGACATCATTCCGATCAGCGAAGCCAAGGACCGGCTGGCAGAGCTCGCTGACCGGGCGCCCCCGCGAGCACGACCGTTTCATCCTCACCCGGAATGGACGACCGCACGCTGGGATCGTGTCCGTGGCCGAGCGTGAGTCTCTTCAGGAGATGCTGAAGACCCTCGCCGCCCCGGAGATGCGTGCCGACCTGGTCGAGGCCACCTCCGCCGAGGCACGAGGCGAGCTGACCACCGAAGAGGAGATGACCGCCATCATGGTGGCTCGCCTTGCCCAGCCCGGCGTGTGAGTGATCGCTACACGGTCCTTCCGCCCCCGCCTCAGGAAGGAACCAGTGCGCTCAGCACTCATCCAGTACGGCGGGCAGACGTCCACGGATACGTCCCGCAAAGCGGGACACCCCGGCTCTGTCCAGCGCGTCGACGACAGTCAGAACGGTCATGGGCGGGCGCCTCTTTCCAGCCGCCACCCGGGCCAGAACGTCCATCACTTCGCGAGGACTCTGACTCAGCAACGAGCACAGGTACGTGTCGGGGTCGGTGACGGTCACCCCGTACCGACTCAAGAAGGTGGCGGGAAAGTCCGCGAGGTTCCAGGTGACCAGGGTCCGGGCATGGCCCGCGATGGCTGCGGCCATGTGGTGACAGTCGTCCGGATCCGGGCCCTCCATGTGGTGGAGCAGATACTTGTAATCATCCTCTGGAACATGGGAGTCGGCGAAGAACTCACGGATCACTCCGCCGATACGTGCCGCCGCGGGGGCGGAGCGCCGCCCCTCACGCACGATGACCCGTTCCCACTCCTCCAGTCCTCCAGCAGGTGATCACTCCAGACCACGGTGTGGACGGCGTCCTCGGTCAGGGCGAGCATCAGATCCATCAACGAGAAAGGGAACAGCACGTTGGTGTCGACGAAAACTCTCGCCATCGGCTGAGCACTCCCGCAGGTCAGTAAGGCAGATCCGCCTCTTCGGCAGCCTCAATGATCCTGCGACGGCCCTCGGCGCGCCGCTCGCGGCGAGCCTGGAACTCCAGGACATCCGTAAGGCGGACCAGGCGATGACGGCTGTCGGGCAGATGCTGGGAGGGAATCTCCCCCTCGTCGAGCAGACGGGCGACGAAGGGCCGCGACAAGCCGAGCATTTGGGCGACCTCGTTGGGGGTCAGTCGCGTCTCCACGGGAAGGGCGAGAACGGCGTTGCCCTTCGCGAGGTCATGGGCGGCGGCCAGCACGAGGCCGAGAAGCGGCCGGGGCAGCACGATGTCACACCCGTCGGACGAACGCAGTATCAACTGCGCCTGCTCGGCTACGTTCTCAAGATGGGCCAGCAGCTTACGGTCATCACTGTCAGCCTCGACGCGAGCGGCATGAGCGAGTACCCCGGTACGTGCCACGACCCCTCCCAGGCAGATAACTGTAATAAGTGTAACCATTGCGTGGTCGGAGCACACCTCCCACCTCAAGAACGCGGAGTACGGACGTGGGCCGCGCGAAGCGCGAAAGGTTCGCGCGGCCCACGCTGCTGAGGCGCTACCGTCAGACCTGTTCGAGGGGGAGCAGGCCGCGGACGCTGCGGCAGACGCCGTCGCTGGCGGCCGAGGCTTCCAATCGCTCGGCGTCGGGCGTGCCGTACCCGGTGGTGCGCTGGCGGATGCGCCGACCGGTGGGGGCGACCATCTCGCCGAGCTCGGTGATGGTCTTGAACGAGCCGTTCTCCGAGCCCGCCATCCGGCTGATCGTCTCCTCCATCAGCGTGCCGCCCAGGTCGTTGACCCCGCCCTGGAGCACCTGGCGGCACAGGTCGTCCTGGAGCTTGACCCACGAGCACTGGATGTTGTCGATCGCGCCGTGCAGCAGGATCCGCGCCAGCGCGTGCACCGCGCGGTTCTCCCTGGCCGTCGGTCCCGGCCTGGCGATCCCGGCCAGGTAAATGGGCGCGCTGTGGTGCACGAACGGCAGCAGCACGAACTCGGAGAAACCGCCGGTCTCCTCCTGCATGCGGCGGATCAGCTGAATGTGCCGCACCCAGTGGGCGTGGGTGTCCACGTGGCCGTACATCATCGTCGAGGTCGTCGGGATGCCGACCCGGTGCGCGGTCGAGATGACCTCGATCCATTCGCTGGCCGGCAGCTTGCCCTTGGTCAGCACCCAGCGCACGTCGTCGTCGAGGATCTCGGCGGCGGTGCCGGGCAGCGAGTCGACCCCCGCCTCCCTGGCCGCGACCAGCCAGTCCTCGATGGACAGGTTCGTACGGCTGGCGCCGTTGATGACCTCCATCGGGGAGAAGGCGTGCACGTGCATCTCCGGCACCCTGGCCTTGACCGCCCTGGCGATGTCGAAGTAGGCGTCACCCGGCAGGTCGGGGTGGATGCCGCCCTGCATGCACACCTCGGTCGCCCCGGCCTGCCAGCCCTCCCAGGCCCGGTCGGCGACCTGCTCCAGGCTCAGGGTGTAGGCGTCGGCATCGGTACGGCGCTGCGCGAACGCGCAGAAGCGGCACCCGGTGTAACAGACGTTGGTGAAGTTGATGTTGCGGTTCACCACGAAGGTCACGTCGTCGCCGACGGCCTGCCTGCGCAGGTCGTCGGCGATCCGGCACAGCTCCTCCAGCGCCGCGTCGTCGGCGCCCACGCCGTTCTGGTCGCCCGCCACGTCGATCAGGGCGAGCGCCTGAGCCTCGGTGAGCCTCGCCGGGTCGGCGGCGGCCTGCCGCAGCGCCTCCCCGACCTCCCCGACCAGTGCGGCGGGGGCGGTCGCCGCGGGCAGCCGCTCCTTGAGGGCCTCCCAGTCTCCGTAGACGTTGTCGAAGTCGTCACGGCGGTCGGCGGTGCGGCCCTCGGTGTCGACGGCGGTGTGCAGGTCGACGCGGCCCGCCGAGACGAAACCACCGTCGGGCTCCTGCCAGGGGCGTCCGGTCAGGACGGCGTCCTCGCGCGCCAGGCCCGTCTCGGGATCGGCGAGGGCGGCGACATGGGCGTGCAGGCGGGGGTCGAGCCAGGGCTCGCCCGCCAGCACGAACTCGGGGTAGATGGTCAGCCGCTCGCGCAGGGTGAACCCCGAGGCGGCCGTGCGGGCGGCCAGTTCCTCGATCTGCGGCCACGGCCGCTCGGGGTTGACGTGGTCGGGCGTCAGGGGTGAGACACCGCCCCAGTCGTCGATCCCGGCCCTGATCATCAGGTCGTACTCGGAGTCGACCAGGTTCGGCGGGGCCTGCACCCTCATCTTGGGGCCCAGAACCAGCCGGGTCACCGCGATCGTGGCGGCCAGTTCCTGCAGGTCGGCGTCCGGCATGCCGCGCATCGCGGTGTCGGGCTTGGCGCGGAAGTTCTGGACGATGATCTCCTGGAGCCCGCCGTACTCACGCGCCACCTTGCGCAGCGCGAACAGCGACTCGGCCCGGTCCTCGACGGTCTCGCCGATGCCGATGAGGATGCCGCTGGTGAAGGGCACGTTGCTGCGGCCCGCGTCCTCCAGCACGCGCAGCCGTACGGCGGGGTCCTTGTCGGGCGAGCCGTAGTGCGGCATGCCCTTGACCTCGAACAGGCGCCGCGAGGTCGTCTCCAGCATCATGCCCATCGACGGCGCGACCGGCTTGAGGCGCTGGAGGTCGCGCCAGGTCATGACGCCCGGGTTCAGGTGCGGCAGCAGCCCGGTCTCCTCAAGCACCCGGATCGCCATCGCCCTGACGTAGGACAGCGTGTCGTCGTAGCCGTGCGCGTCCAGCCACTCGCGAGCCTGGGACCAGCGGTCCTCTGGGCGGTCGCCCAGGGTGAACAGCGCTTCCTTGCACCCCATGGCCGCGCCCTGCCTGGCGATCTCCAGCACCTCGTCGGGGCTCAGGAACATGCTTTCCAGCTTGTGCGGAGCGGTCGCAAACGTGCAGTACCCACATCGGTCGCGGCAGAGGCGGGTCAGCGGGATGAAGACCTTACGGCTGTAGGTGATGGTTCCCTGCCGTCCGACGGCCTCAAGTCCCGCGTCCCTGACCCGTCCCGCGTGCTGGAGCAGGGTGTCGAGGTGTTCGTCTCTGGCGTGCAGGAGAACGGTTGCTTCGGTGAGATCAAGAGCTTTGCCGTCACGGGCGCGGGCCAGGGCCCTGCGCATCGCGCTGTCGGTGGGGTTGACGCTCATGACGGCACATTACGACCCGGCTCGGAGTGAGCGGGTCAGGGGGGTACCGGATCGCCGCTCCGGATCATCGCCGGAAGCTTCAGCTCTGCTTAACCGTGCACTCAAGGAAATCTCGATAGACGTAAATTAATGCACCTACATATACTTGAGTCATCCCCCGAACACCCTCCGCAGAGACTCCAGGAGTCAAAAATGATCTGGTTCCTCCTCGCCCTGCTCGCCGTCTCCGCGCTGGCCCCGCTGATCGGAGCCGACACGCGCGACGGCCGCGACTGGCGCCCCACGAAGGACCGCGGTTTCCGGGAAAGACAGGAAGGCCTCGAAAGCCGCGCAAGAGTGCGGGTCAGAACGAACGGTAGTCCCGCACGCTCATCCGCGGCCCGCGGGCCGGCGGCCTCGCACCGCCCAACTTCAGCAGCCTGCTGACCCGATGGCGGTGCCCCCGGTAGGGGGCGAGCAGCCGCAGCATGCCCGCATCGTCGGCCCGCTGGCCGGTCAGCGCCCAGCCGACCAGCGAGGGCAGGTGGTAGTCGCCGACGGAGAGCGCGTCCGCGTCACCGTGCGAGCGCTGGCGGATCTCCGCCGACGTCCACACCCCGATCCCCGGCAGCGCCCGCAGCAGCAGGTCCGCGGCGGCACTGCCCTCGGCCGCCTCAAGCTTCGCGGCGTGCCGGGCGGCGTTCACGATCGTCCTGGCCCGTACGGCCTCTGCCCCCGCCCTGTGCCAGTCCCACGACGGGATCGACCGCCAGACCTCGGGCTCGGGGAAGACGCGCATCCCCTCGGGGACGGGTCCCGGGGCGGGCTCACCGTACCGGTGCAGCAGCCACCGCCAGGCCCGCCATCCCTCCTCGCTCACGACCTTCTGCTCGAGCACGGCGGGCACCAGTGCCTCGAACACCCGGAAGGTCCGTCCGATCCTGAGTCCTTCGTAGCGTTTCGCCGCGTGCCGTACCACGTCGTGCTCCGGCACGAACCCCGAGACGTCGTCGTCCGCCCCGAGCAGCGCGGGCAGCGTCTCCAGCAGCCACTCGGCCCCCTGCCCCCACGCCGCGCCGGTGACGTGCCCGTCGGCGGCGAGGGCGACCCGTATCGTGCCCGGCCCGTCCGGGGTCCTGCAGGTGCGCCAGACCGCGCCATCCGGGGTGCGCCGCCAGGCGGGGTCCGTCCCGCCATGCCGTAGCGGCTGGAGGGTCAGCCTGAGGTCGAGCGGCCTGTCCGGCCGCCAGGCCCGTTCTTTCACAAAACAACCCACAAACTCGTGAAACGTGACTTCCGCGTGGTGGGGCGGTCAGGTGTCGCTGGAGAAGCGGACGGCGCACTCGGGAAGCACAACCCCGGGCCAGACACGGCTGCCCGCCAGGAGCTCGTTGCGTGGCCCGACCACCGCGCCGTCGCCGATGACCACGTCACGCAGAACCGCGCCCGAGGCGATCTCGGCGCCGATGCCGACGACCGAGTCGACCACGGACGCCCCCGCGCGGATAACGCAGTCGTCGCCGAGCACGCTGCCGGAGACCTGCGCGCCCGACTCGACGACCGCGCGGGCGCCGACGACGGAGCCGCCGTCGACCTTCGCCTCCACGGAGACGACGGCTCCGGGCAGAGTGAGGAAGTCGCCGGTGGGGCCGGGCAGGGCGGGCGAGGCCAGGCGGCCGAGGACCAGGTCCCGGGAGCCCTGGACGAACGCGGCGGGCGTGCCGACGTCGAGCCAGTAGGAGGCGTCGGCGTAGCCGAGGACCAGGGCGCCGTCCTCGATCAGGCCGGGGAAGGTCTCCCGTTCGACGGAGACGACCTCGCCCGCCGGGATCGCGTCGATGACCGAGCGGGTGAAGACGTAGCAGCCCGCGTTGATCCGGTTGGTGACCGGGTTCGGCGTCTTCTCCAGGAACGCGGTCACCCTGCCGTTCTCATCGGTCGGCACGCAGCCGAACCGCGAGGGGTCCTCCACCTCGGTCAGGTGCAGGGTGACGGCGGCCCGCCTGGCGACGTGCGTCGCGACCTGGTCGGCGATGTCGTGGCCCGACAGAATGTCGCCGTTGAGCACCAACACCGGGGCGTCGGGGCCGCAGGTCAGCGCGTCCGCGGCGTTCCTGATGGCGCCGCCGGTGCCGAGCGGGGTCTCCTCGGTCATGTATTCGAGCGAGAGCCCGAACGCCGAGCCGTCCCCGAATGCCTCGGAGAACATCTCGGCCCGGTAGGAGGTGGCGAACACGATGCGCCGCACGCCGAACGAGCGGGCTCTCGCGAGCTGGTGGGCGAGGAAGGGAACCCCAGCCGTGGGCAGCAACGGCTTCGGCGTGCCCAGGGTCAGCGGACGCAGTCGCGTTCCTTGTCCTCCGACAAGAAGAATCGCCTCAAGTGCCGGCAAAGGGGTCTCCATCATCCCGCGAGATTAGCTCACTGTTCAGCGGCGTGCTGATTAGGTCATTAATTGGAAGCAGATTGATTGTCCGTTAATCAAGGGCCCGCTGATACGACAGCAGATGCGCCTCCGCTGAGGCCTCCCAGGTGAACTCCTTCGCCCTGGCCTGTCCCGCCTCCGACAGGATGTCACGGCGCTCCTGCGAGGTCAGCAGAGCGCGCAGCGCCTCGGCGATGCTGGTGTCGTCCGGCTCGGTGTAGGCGACCGCGTCGCCGCCGACCTCGGGCAGCGAGGTGCGGTGCGTGGTGAGCACCGGCGCGCCGCAGGCCATGGCCTCGAGCACGGGAAGCCCGAAGCCCTCACCTCGCGAGGGGAAGGCCGCGACGAGCGCGCCGCCGAGAAAGCCCGACAGGTCTGTGAAGGCCAGGTAACCGGGGCGGACGACCCGGACGCCCGAGGGCACCTCCTCGATCGCGGCGTCGACGTCGACCTCGTGGACGCCCCCGGCCAGCACCAGGGCGGGAGGGAAGGGCAGGTCGTGCACGGCCCGCGCGAAGCCCCTGATCAGGTTCGGCAGGTTCTTACGAGGCTCCATCGGGCCGAGGAAGGCAACATATGGCGTGCCGTGCAGGCCGAGCCTGTCGGCGGCGTGCCCGATCTCCCTCGCGGAGGGGCGGTGGAACAGCCGCGGGTCGACCCCGTGGTAGGCGACGTCGATCCTGGTCGGGTCCGCGGCCAGCACCCTGACCAGCTCGTCCCTGGTCGCCTTCGAGGGGACGACCACCCTCGCGGCGTGCCGGACGGCGGTGCGGGTCGCCGAACGGAAGAAGGAGGCCTTGACCGCGCCGTGCTGGAAGGCCTCGGTGAACCAGGTGACGTCGTGCACGGTGACCACGGTCGGCAGCCCGGAGCGCAGCGGCATCGAGTAGTAGGGCGCGTGAATCACCTGGGCGCCCGCCTGCTGGGCGAGGACGGGGAGCCCTGTCTGCTCCCAGGCGAGCCTGGCGGCCCGGTTGGTGATGCCGAGCGGGCCCGGCATGATCCTGGCGGAGGGGGCGAGCGCCGCGTAGCGCTCGGCGTCGGCGCGCTGGCACACGATCGCCAGGTCGGCGCCCGCCCTGTCCAACGCGGAGAGAAGTCCGTCGACATATCTGATCAAGGCACCGCGATCAGCCGGAACCGCGGCCGCGTCGACGAGCACTCGGGGCGTCAAGAACGATCACTCCCCCTCAGGGTCCACGCGGGATTGTTGTCCCATTTCCCCCTCACTCTATTGCGGGGACCTCCGAAAACGTGGGGCAAATCACACGGGTTTTCCCGTTGTTTGATCGCGCGTGGGATCGACGTCATGACGAGCGGCGAACCCCGCCGCACCGGCGCACACGAGATCACCAACAATGATCACAATTCTGGAGCAGAGCGCGACCGCGATCGCCTGTCCCTGGCTCAGCACGGGCGCCAGCACGGCCACCATCGCCACCTCGCGCACCCCGGCCCCCGCGGGGACCACGAACGTCATGATGCCCAGGCACCAGGACAGCGCGAACGCCCCGACGGAGAACACGGCCACCGAGACACCGGAGAGTCCGAAATCGTGGATGATCGCCGCCAGGTGCAGGCCGTACGCGGTCCAGCCGAGCAGCGCCCAGCCCAGCGCGGTGAGCATGCCCGTGCGGGTGAGCGGGCGTTCGAGCGGCTCACGCTTCAGCTTCCGCAGGCCGAACCCGAGGATCCCGTTGATCACCCGCGGCTCGAAGATCACCGCGAGCACCGGGATCAGCAGGAACACCCAGGCGTACGGCGCCGCGGACCCGGGCATGGCGGCCAGCAGCGTCACCCCCGAGATCACCAGCCCGCTGCCGAGCTGTACCGGCAGCGTCAGGAAGAACGCGGCGGCGCTGCGTGACCTGGGCACGCCCAGCTCCCTGCCCATCTCCATCTGGGCGAGGACCGGCCAGAGCGAGCCGGGGATGTACTTGCCGAGCTGGCCGACGAAGAAGACCTTCGCCGCGGAACGGAACGGCAGCGGCGAGCCGAGGTCGGCCAGCAGCGCCCGCCACGTCATCATGCCGCCGCAGAGCGCGGCGACCACGGCGAGCAGCGACAGGGCGAGCGCCTGCCAGGACAGCAGGGCGAACCCGGCGCGGACGGCGTCCCACTGTCTGGCGACCGCCCACGCGCCGAAGCCGAGCGCGACGAGCAGGAAGCCGACACGGACCAGCCGTTTCACGAGACCCGCCGTTTCCCGGCCGAGCGCTCCCCGGCCGCCTGCCCCGGGGCCGGTCGTTTCCCGGCCGCCCGCGTCAAAGACGGTCGTTTCCCGGCAGGCCGCCGCACGATCGGCCGCCTCATCGGGGAAGCACCGGTTCCGGCGGCTGCGGCAGCGACGCGCCCGCCGGGCGCCGGGTGCTCTTGGTCGCCACCCACAGGTAGGTCGGCACGACCGGAAGCAGCGCCTGCAGGACGGCCCTGGGCAGCCGGGACAGCACGCCCTCCGCCGCCCTGCCGACCGCGCCGGGGAACAGCTCGGATCCGGCGAACGCCGCCGGGGTCGCGAGCACGGGGAAGGTGTAGTCCCACACCCGCAGACCCCGCACCATCCTGCGCAGCCCCCTGCGGGTCCGGTAGCGCTCGTAGTAGCTGTCGGCCCGCCCGAAGAGGCGGACGTAACGGTCGGCGAGCGCGGGCGGCAGGTAGGACAGGAACGGCAGCTTGTAGTGCGGCTCCATCACCCCGAGCCGGTTGCCCAGGCCGAGGTAGAGCACGCCGTCGTCGGCCAGCACCCGGCGCATCTCCGCCATGATCGCGTCGGGGTCGACCACGTGCTCGTAGATGTGGTTGAAGACCAGCACGTCGACGGAGCCGTCGGGGAAGGGCAGCGCGGTGCCGTCGGCGCAGACGAAGTCGACCCGCTCGCCGAACCGCGCCGCCGCCTTGCGCAGGCCCGGCACGTCGATGTCGACGCCGAACGTCCTGCTCGCGCCCGCCGCGGCCAGTTCGTCGGCGATGAACCCGGCCGAGCATCCGATGTCGGCGACCGTCAGGCCCTCCAGGACCCTCTCGTCCCTGCCGAGGAAGTGGCCGAGCACCGCCACGATCTTCGCGGCCTTGCGACGGCGCTTCTCCTCGTCCAGCATGGCCGCCTGGAACTCGGAGTACTCCAGCTGCGCAACCCGCCTGCCGTCGCCCATCGCCCGCTCACCACTCCTCGTCGAGATCGCCGGGCCGCGCCGGGTCGTATGGATTCATGCTGGTTCACACTGGTCAGCGAACGTTCGTCACCGGCCTTGGCGGCGCATCCGGCCATGCCCGCGATGTTCCGCGCTGTTCCATGCTGGTCCACGCTGGTCCACGATGTTCCGTGAAGCCCTGTGATGTTCCGCCTTGACGCCCAAGGGTACCGGCGAGCACGGACCCTACCGCCGGGTAAGGTCAGTCCCGCACCAGCGCCTTGAGGTAGGACGCCCAGTAGGGGGCGGGGTCGACGGCCTTGACCCCCGCGCGGAGCCGCTCCGGCTCGCCGGGCCGGTAGAACGCGCTCAGCGCGGCCCGCAGACCCTCGGCGGAGCCCGGTTCGACCAGCAGGCCGTCGACGCCGTCGGTGACGTGGTCGCCGAGCGTCCCGACCCGGCTGGCGATCACCGGAACGCCCTGCTCGTGGCCGAGCCACACCTGCTGGCTGGCCGTCCCGCTCCGGTACGGCAGGACCAGCGCGTCCACGTCCGCGAACAGCTCCGGCACCTCGCCGTCGGCCACGTAACCGGGGCGCAACTCGACCCTGCCGGTCAGGCCCAGCTCGGCGACCAGTGCCTTCGTCTCCTCAAGCCCGCCCCAGAACTCTCCGGCGACCCGCAGCGAAACGCCCTCGGGCAGCGCGCGGATCAGCAGGTCGAGGCCCTTGTAGGGACGGACGAGGCCGAAGAACAGCAGCCGGTTCGCCACCGCGGCGCCGTCCCCGCTTGTCGCGCCGCCCTCGCTTGATGTGCCGTCCTCGTTTGACGCACCGTCCTCGCTGGATGTGCCGTTCCCACCTGACGCGCCGTTCCCGGCCGCTCTGACGGCCTCGCCGCGCCCGCGGAGGGCCGCGGGCAGGTGCGGCGCCATCTCGGCGACCGTCACCGGGGCCGGACCGAGACCGCGGGCCAGCGCGGCCTGCGGCTCCGAGTGGGCGAGCACCCCGTCGACCCTGCGCAGCAGCGCCCTCATCAGCGGCGCGTCGTACGGCTTGCGCTCATGGGGCAGCACGTTGTGGCACAGGGCGACGACCCGGGTCCTGCGGCGCAGGCCGTACAGGATGCCCAGGTAGGGCGGCACCTGAACGGGGCTCAGCACGACGAGGATCACCAGGTCGGCACTGGCGAGGCGGCGCCCGGCGCGCACCCAGCCGTCCGGGCGGCGCCAGTCGAGGTCGCGCAGGACGTTGGGGAACGGGGCGCCGTCCGGGGTGTCCACGGTCTGCTGCCCCGGATAGAGGAAGGACGGGTACTGCGCCCGCCACGACTCGATCAGCACGTCGTGCCCCGCGTCGCGCAGGCGGTGGGCCAGCTCGGTCGTGTGCGCGACCCCGCCGCCCTTGTAGGGATGGGCGGGCCCGACGATCGCGATGCGCATCTACTCGCTCCTGGAACGCACGATGAGGTCGGCGAGCAGCGCGAGTGAGCCGATGAGCAGGCCGGACAGGAAGATCACGATGGTGTTGCTGGTCAGGTAGAACCCGTAGCGGACGATGTCGACGACGCCCTTGACCAGGCCGATGCCGACCAGCCAGAGCGCGGGCGGCATGAGGACCTTGAGCGGGTTGAAGTACATGACCATCCGCAGCACCTGCAGGATGTAGCGGTAGGCGTCGGAGATGAAGCTGAACTTGGACTTGCCCGCCCGCTTGCTGTACTCGATCGGCAGGTAGTAGACGTCGTGCTGGTTGGACAGGAACGACAGCGTGATCGTGGTGACGCAGGAGAACCCGGGGGGCAGCAGCCGCAGGTACGGCCTGGCGACCGACTTGCGGAACGCCCGCAACCCGCTGTTGAGGTCGGGGATCTTCTGACCGGCGAGGCGCTCGGCGACCTTGCGGATGAACCACTTGGCCGGGACCCGCAGGAACTTGTGTGTTCCCTCCTCGGTGGTCCGCGCGCCGACGACCTGGTCGATCGTGTGGTCCTTCTCCAGGATCTCGACCAGCTCGGGGATGCGCTCGTTCGGGTAGGTCATGTCCGCGTCGGTCCACACGACGATCTCGCCGTTGGCCTCCTGGGTACCGATCCTGCGCACCGTGCCCGAGCCGCCGTTGCGGTGGAAGGCCCGGATGCGCATGTTCGGGAAGCGCGGCGCGGCCTCCTGCAGCCTGGCCAGGGTCCGGTCGGTCGAGAAGTCGTCGACGGCCACGAGCTCATAGGTGTAACCGCTGCGGTCCATGGCCTCGCAGATGCGCTCGATCTCGTCGATGACATGGTCCTGCTCGTTGTAACAGGGCAGGACGATGGTGACGTACGGCGTTGCGTCCACAGCGGTTCCACTCTTCGGCGTCTCGGGCGTGCTCACGTCGGGCGAGGATACTCTGCCCAGCAGGAGGCCGAATCCACTTCACTTATTCACGGGGTCCACAGGCGGCTCAGTCCGCGTCCATGACATCGGCGGTCCATCCGACACCCGGCAGCCGCTTCATCGTTTCCGTGAACAGACGGGCGTCTTCCGGGTCGACGAGTTTGACGTAGTACGTCGGCGCGGACATTTCCAGGTGGAGGCCGGTCTTCGCCCACCGGAACGACTCAACCCGCCGGTGGTGCGCGGCGTTCTCGACGTAGACCCGCTCGACCTCCGGCATGTTCGCCAGCTTGGCCTCGACCGCCTTCCTTTCCTGCGGCGTGGCGGGCCCGCGCCCCTCACAGCTCTTCTCCTCGCACAGCGCGACGGAGACGTCAGCCTTCCCCACCCAGAAGTTGTGGCCGTAGCCGTAGGCGTAGGCGACGCCCGGCATCTGGACGAGGGCGGGACCGAACCGGTTGATGTCGGCCCGGCTGCGGAGCGTGCCCTGGAACGACTCGGGCAGATCCTTGGCCTGCATGACGGAGAGCATGATCTCGTCGTCGGCGAACCGCTCCCTGAACTCCTCAAGCGCCTCCTGGCGGGACCGGAACCTCACATCCGCCACCTGGGGCATCGCCCGCAGCCTCGCCTCGATCGCGCGCCGCTGCTCGGCGGTGACGGCCCGCTTGTGGCACTCCTCCCAGAAGGCATTGTCCCAGCACAGGGCGACGGTGAACCCTCCGCCGCCGGGCCACGGGCCCGCAGGTGGCGGGGAGAACTTCTGGCCGCCCGCCCAGGGGCCGTCCGGGGACGAGGACTGCGCGGTGTGCGGCCGTGCCGAAGGGGATGGGGAGGCCTGGGCGGTTCCCACGGCTCCCAGCAGTGCGGCGGCGACCGCCACACCGCACAGCAGGGCGCGACGGGCTCCCGCCCGCGTCCGCCCATCGCCCGAACCGTTCACCCGATCCATCGCGTCCAATGCGTCACCCACAGTGATAACCAGATATTTCCACCAACAGCCAGGAATGGATATCACGGATTCGATCACCGTTCGGCGGGTGGGCCCGCGAAGCGGAACCCGGGACGAAACCGTTATCCACAGCCGCCTTCGTCTCCTTCACGGCGCGGCTTCGCGGCGGAAAGGGGCGAGCTCAGGACAGTGGAGACTCGTCCGGGACGGTCATCCAGGCGTCGACGGCCATGGACCAGGTGCCGTTGGGCGGGTCGACGAGGGAGCGCTCGTCCTGGCGGGCTCGGAGCTTCATCACCTGGACCGGCTCGCCGTACGGGGCGAGCTGGTCGCCTCTGACCGCGAGCAGCACCGGGACGCGGCCCGTCGAGCGGACGCGGTCGATCAGGCGGGTGACGTCGGCCGGGTCGGGGATGTCCGCGCCCTGGCGGAAGACCACCCTGGCGGTCGGCACGCCGCAGGTCCCTCTGACGACCTGGGTGAGCCGGTCACCGGTGACCCGTTCGACGATCAGCGCCGAGGCACGGGGCGGGATGGCCGCGCACAGCGCCTCGACCGCCGCCCGCTCGCCGCGCTCGACGGGGGTGAAGGCGGTGCCCGCCGAGGTGATCACGGGAGGGATGAGCAGCAGCAGCGCGCCGGCGGCGACCAGGCCGTTCTGCACCGCCTGGCCGTACCCCATCCTGCGTGCCTTCTCCCTGACCCAGCGCAGGCCCCAGACCGCGAGCAGGATCAGGCCGGGGATGACGATGGGGACGAGCCGTCTGGAGGCCCACGGATGGTCGGGGGTGATGGAGGGCAGCAGGAGCGTGGCGACCGTGGTCCAGCCGACGACGGCCAGCGGCAGCAGCCAGCCGAACCCGCGCCGCCTGACCAGCCTGCGCGTCAGCAGGGCCGCGGCCAGCGTGGCGAGCACCACGACCGGTATCCCGACGTACCAGATCACCCAGTAGAGCGACTCCTCGTAGTAGAGCCTGCTGCCGTCGGTCGCCAGCCCGTTCGACTCCTGGGTCCGCTCGATGAACCCGGCGTTCAGCACGTCGTCGGGGGTCATGGGGAGCCGGGTCACGGTCTGCAGCCACGGCCTGACCGCGAAGGCCACCATGACCAGCACCACCAGGCCCGCGGCGATCTCCGGCAGCCACCGGACCCGCACGACCCGTCGCAGCGCGGGCGCCAGCACCGGAGTCAGGGCCGCGGCGATCAGGGTGAGCACCAGGACCGCCCCGCAGATGGCCAGCAGCGGCCTGATCGAGCCCGACAGGTAGGTCAGGTACGGCCTGGCCAGGAAGTAGGCGGCGGCGAGTCCGAGCCCGGTTCCCACGGCGAGCCCGCAGAGCAGCGGGACACCGAGTCGCCCCTCCTCACGGCCGTCGGCCCTGCGCATGGCGATCAGCAGCCCGGCGTAGACGAGCACGGGAAGGATGTCGCGCAGGCCGTCGATCCTGATCAGGATGGCCAGCCCGAACACCAGACCGGCGAGGTCGGCGCCCGCGACGGCGCCGTAGGACTGGGCGGCGCGGATCAGGCCAGGCTGCTCCCCCGAGGGAACGGGCGGCAGATAACCGAGCCCGGTGACGCCGGAGCGGAGCCTGACTCGGGCGTCGTACAGCAGGACGAGGCCGCCGAAGAGCATGATCAGGGACGGTAGCTCGCTGAAGGTGGTGCGCGAGGTGTAGAGGATCGGCATGCTGACCGCGAACACCAGCGCGGCCAGCGGGGCCCAGCGGGCGCCAACGAGCCTGGCGACGAGTCCCGACAGGACGAGCACCGCCAGGGCGCCGAGCACCGCGGGAACCAGCAGCAGCCCGGTCAGGCCGCCCAGCCAGTGGCCGAGCGCCTGGATCATCGGCGGGCCCGGCATGAACTGCGGCACGACCGCGCCGCCGTAGTCGTAGAAGCCCATGCTGTCGAAGCGCAGCGCCGGGTCGGCGCCGCCGAAGGCCGCCTCCTGGTAGGGGATGGGAAGCGAGCCGTGCCCGGCCAGCCAGACGGCGTACTGCGCGTAGGTGGCGGGATCGCGGCGGACGATCAGCTGCTCGCTGCCGAACAGGCCGTTGAAGACCGCCGAGCCCAGGGCGATGGCGACCACGGCGCCCGTCTGCCTGGCCGTCGCCTCGACCGTCTCCGGCAGGCGGCGCAGGCCGTACCGGCACAGGAGCACGGCGGCGAGCAGGCCGAGCGGCAGCGCCGCGACCGGCCTGAACACGCCGAGCAGCAGCAGCGGCAGCCCGGCGAGCAGCCAGCCGGCCAGCACGAGCGCGGGCACGGCGGACAGCACGGCGAGCATCCTGCCCGCCGAGGGCCTGCGTGTGCGATCCGACCAGCCGATCCTCATAGCTGCCCTGAGCGTAGTGGCAGCACCCGTCGGCGGCGAAGGGGCGCGCGACGGCCCAGGTGGAGCCGGTAGCGTACGCGCAGCGCGCGAAGGGGGCGGAAAGTGATCGGGTGGGCGCGACGACATCGATGGTTCCCCGGGGGGCCGGGAGGGCGGGAGCGGCGGCGACGCCGGTCCTCCGAGGGGCCGGGAGGGCAGGGACGGCGGCGCCGTCCCCCCGCGGTGCTGGACGGGACAGTGCGGCGGCACCGGTGGTTCCTGGGGGTGCTGGGCCTCGGGATCGTCCTGCGGGTGGTCACCATGCTCGGCTACCGGCCCGTGCTCTGGTTCCCCGACTCCTACACCTACATCGTCACCGCGTTGCGGCCCAGGCCTGACCTGGTCCGCCCCGCCGGATACTCGATGTTCCTGCGGCTGCTCGAACCGTTCCACAGCTTCGCCCTCGTCGCGGTGGTCCAGCACCTGCTGGGGCTCCTGGTGGGCGTGCTGGTCTACCTCACCGCCCGACGGCTGCGCGCGCCCGGCTGGGCCGCGGTGCTCGCCTGTGTGCCCTCCCTACTGGACGCTTACCAGATAGAGCTGGAGCACCTGCTGGTCTCCGACACTCTGTTCGCGGCGCTGGTGCTGTCCGCGGTCTGCCTCGCGGTCTCCGGCCCCGCCGTACCGGGACCCGTCACCTCGGGATCTGGCGCTTCGGGACCCGGCAGGGCGTGGGTGGTGCGGGCGTGTGGGATCGGCCTGCTGCTGGCAGCGGCGACGCTGACCAGGACCGTCGGGCTACCGCTTGTCGCACTCTTCGGAGCCTGGCTGCTCTATCGGGCGCGGGGCCGGGTGGCGGCGGCCTCGGTGATGCTGGCCGCGGCGACGCTGCCGATCCTGGGGTACGGCGCCTGGTTCTACGCGACCTACCACCGGATCGGCCTGGTGGGCGCGAACGGCGCCTTCCTCTACGCGAAGACGATGACCTTCGCCGACTGCGCGGTCATGAAGCCGCGTCCCGGCCTGGCCGTGCTCTGCGACCCCCGGCCGCCCGCCCTGCGGCCCCCCTCCCAGGAGTACATCTGGAGTCAGGACTCCCCGCTGGTCAAACTGCCGGGCATCACCTTCACCCGGGAGAACGACGCGCTGGCCGCGGAGTTCGCCTCGCTGGCCATCCGGAGCCAGCCGCTCGGCTACCTGGGCTCGGTCCTGTCCGAGCTCGGCCGTTCCTTCACCCTGGACCGCCCTGTCTACCCGGACCAGGAGATCTACGACTACTACCAGTTCCCCTCGACTCCTCCGGCGCCGCCGGGGCGCTACCCGGCCTTGGTGGGTGCCGGATTCGCCCAGCGTTACGAGCAGGGGCCGATCGGCACCAGGATCGTCGAGCCGTACGCGGGCTGGATGCGGGCGTACCAGCGCGTCGTGAGCCTGCCCGGTGCGGCGGTTCTGGTGATCCTGCTCGTCCCACCGGTGGTCGCGGGGGTCCGGCGGCTGCGTCCGCTGCCGGTCAGGCGGGTGCGTCCGGCCTCGGCGGAGTGGCTGCTCCCCTGGACGACGGCGGTGGTGCTGCTCGTCATACCCGCGGCGGTCGCGGAGTTCGACTACCGGTACGTACTGCCCGCCGTACCGGCTGCCTGTCTAGCCGCCGCTCTCGCAGCAAGTAAACCTTCTTTCAGTAACATTCCAAGAAATGTCCGTATTTGAGTATGCTGGGCCGCCGGATCATCACGGAGGCTGCGGGGGGCGGTCATGACCAAGTTCGCATCATCACGGCTCCCGGTACGGACCTCGTGACCTACTCTTTGGGCGCAATGAGCGAGCTGGGACAGCGGGCGTTGCCGCCGAGCAAGGAGATCGCATGAGCGACCACCGGCACGTCGCCGTGAGCGATCGCACCGCCGAACCGACCGTTCCGGGCCGCAGGGCGTCCCGGCGAGCGGGCCGGGACGGCGGGGCGCCGGAGGAGGTCTCCCCTCTCTACGAGGAGCCTCCCCGGGGACCCGGCGGCTCGAGGCGGTCCCGGGGCTCCGGCTCCTCCGACGGCAAGGCCAAGCGGCTCGGTGTCGGCGCCTGGGTCAGCATCGCGCTGACGGGCGTTATGGTGGTCGGCACCCTCACCGGATACAAGTTCTACCGGGACATCGAGGGCAACATCGCCCGCGAGGACGTCGAGGACAAGCTCGGCGCGAACCGCCCGCCGGAGACCGGCGCGCTCAACGTCCTCGTCGTCGGCTCCGACAGCCGCGACGGCGCGGGCAACAAGAAGTACGGCCAGCACCTGCAGGGGACAGGCGAGCGGACCGACACGATCATCCTTCTGCACATCTCCCCGAACCGCGACAAGGCGACCCTGATCAGCTTTCCCCGCGACTCGATGGTCCAGGCGCCCCAGTGCCAGAACCCCAAAACCAAGGCACTCATCCCGGCGGGCCTGCGGCAGATCAACGCGACCTTCAACGACGGCGGCATCGCCTGCACGTGGAAGACCATCGAGACGCTGACCAACATCCACATCAACCACTTCGTCAAGGTCGACTTCTCCGGGTTCAAGGGCATCATCGACGCCCTCGGCGGCATCGAGATCTGCCTGCCGAAGGACGTGATGGACAAGAAGGCCAAGCTCAACCTGACCAAGGGCAAGCACGTCGTGAAGGGCGAGACCGCCCTGGCCTACGTCCGCGCCCGCTACACGCTCGGCGACGGCAGCGACATCAGCCGGATCAAGCGTCAGCAGGTCTTCCTCACCCAGGTGATGAAGAAGGCCACCAGCTCCGACCTGCTGACCAGCCTCCCCAAGCTGACCGCCTTCCTCAACGCCGCGACCTCCTCGGTGACGATGGACCGCAACCTCACCACGGGGCGCCTGCTGGAGATCGCGCAGAGCGCGGCGTCGCTGAACGCCAAGGGCCTGAAGTCCGTCACCGTGCCGTGGAAGCCCTACGCGCCCGACCCCGGCCGGGTCGAGTGGGCCCAGCCGAAGGCCGACCAACTGTTCGCCGCGATCCGCAGCGACATCGAGGTACAGCCGACCGCGACGCCGAAACCCTCGGCGAGCGGCAATCAGACCGCCGCCCCGGCCAAACCCGCGATCAAGCCCTCCCAGATCAGGATCCAGGTGCTCAACGGCACCAACACCTCGGGCAGGGCCCAGGAGGTCGCGGACGCGCTGACCGCGCAGGGCTTCACGGTGACCGAGGTGGGCGACGCCCGGCTGTCCAACGGCGCCGACCAGCCGAAGACGAAGGTGCTGTACGCCAAGAACGCCCAGGAGGGCGCCGACTACGCCGCTCCCGTGGCCGCCAAGCTGCTCAACGACGAGAAGGTCAAGCCGGAGGGGGGCAAGGTCAAGCCCGGCAGCACCAAGCCGTACGCGCCCTCCACCACCCCGACGCCCGGCACGACGACCGCCGCCGACACCAGCGGCACCACCGGCACGACCACGACCGGGGCGACGGGAACGGACGGCCAGGGCCCGGTGATCCAGTTGATCATCGGCGCCGACTGGAAGGGCGTCGCGTCCCCCATCAAGATCCCGGACAGCATCAAGGGCGACGTGATCGACGCCAACACCAACCCCTGCCTCTGAGCATCGTGACAGGCTCTCCCCCGGTACGGCGCGCTCAGGTACGGCATGGCCGGGGGAACGGGCGCGGAACCGCGAGGACGGCGGGACGGCCACCGTCCCTCCGTCCTGACCGCCCCGGGGGTCACGATCCGTCCGAGGACCCCATTCCACCTGCTCCGCACCATCTGACGATCACGATTCGCCGGGAACCCCGTGAAACGCGGTGCGCTCATGCGACATCGACTCCAAGAGCGTTTATGGTGGTCCGATCGGTGCGGCGATCCCCGCCATCCCGGCCGCGCCCCCGGCGGGCGACCCCGCCGGTGTGCCCGACCTTCCCCGTCTCCGACAGATAGCTGAGCGTTTTCCCCGTGAGTGACACCCGATTCCCTTCCCAGGTACCGACCCCCGGGGACGACGGCGCCTCCGGCGCCGGAACCGGCAGGTCAGCCGACGGACAGGGGCGGAGACCCACTCCGTGGCCGACGCCGGAGCACGCACGGCCGTCCACGCCTCCTCAGGGCCCGCCGCCGGAGCACGCGTGGCCGTCCCAGGGGCCGACGGAGCCGGCGCCCGAGCCGACCGGCCAGGAGCCCGCGACCGGCTGGGGCACCCGCGCGGGCGGCTGGGACAACGGGAACGGCTGGAACGGCGGGAATGCCGGCGATCCCGTCCCCGGCGGCGGGAAGGGGAAGGACTCCGACGAGGAGGCCGGTGAGATCACCGCGTGGGGCTATCCCGCCTACCGGGATCCCGAGCCCGCCCAGAAGCCCGGCAGGCCGTACCCGGACGCGCGTGCTCCCCACCCGGCCCCATGGAACCAGGACCCCGGCCTGCCGTACCCGGACGCGCGTGCTCCCCAGCCGGACCCGTGGAGTCAGGAGTCCGGCGCCGCGCGGGCTCAGGCGTGGGCCTCGGGCGCTCCGCCGGAGGCCCCCCGCCCGCAGGAGATCCCGGCGACCACAGAACGCCCCTTCTCCTACTGGGAGAACTCCAACCGGGAGCACTGGGACACCTCGGGCCAGGACCGGGACACCGTGACCGCCTCCCCTGCGGACCACGGCCCGCCGTCCGCCCCCGCCTCCCCATGGCACCGCGAGCAGCAGTCGGCTCCCCTGCGCCTGGACGACTACACCCGGCCGCAGGGCCATCCGGACGGCCACGCCCGCGGCCCCGGCCTCCCCGGCCTGCACCGGTTCCAGGAGCCGGAGCAGGAGCCGCGCGCCCAGGAGGAGGCCGCTGCTCCGCCCGCGAGGAAGAAGCGCGAGCCGTACCTCGACAACGTGAAGTTCGTCCTGATCGCCCTGGTCGTCACCGGCCACTCGCTGGTGCCGACCCTGGCTGCGCACTCGGCCAAGTCGGCGTACCTGTTCATCTACACGTTCCACATGCCGGCGTTCGTGTTGATCAGCGGCTACCTGGGCCGTAACTTCTGGAACTCGAACGCGAAGATCAACAAGCTGGTCGACACCATGCTGGTCCCCTACGCGTTCGTCGAGATCGGCTACGCCCTGCTGCGCTACGCGCTGGGCCAGAAGTGGACCCTGACGATCATCGACCCGGCCTGGCTGAACTGGTATCTGGTCGCCCTGGTGCTCTGGCGGATCTCCACGCCCATCTGGACCCGGATGCGGCAACCGCTGCTGGTGGCGGTGACCGTGTACATGGCGGCGGGCTTCTCCGAGATCTCCGGTGACTTCAGCCTCGACCGTTTCTTCGGCCTGCTCCCGTTCTACGTGTGCGGCCTGCTGCTCAAGCCGGAGCACCTCGACCTGCTCAAGCCGCTCTGGGTGAGGATCACAGCCGGAGTCGTGGTCGTCGCCGCCATCGCCGTGGCCGTCTACATCGCCCCCCGCATCGGCCTCGACCCCGTCTACTACCGCTACAGCTTCAAGTACATGCACATCAGCTGGTGGATGGGCATGATCGTGCGCGCGGGCATGCTGGTCGCGGGACTGGTGCTCTCGGTCGCGCTGCTCGCGCTCGTGCCCAGGCGCGAGACGTGGTTCTCCGACCTCGGCACCCGCACGCTCTACGCCTACCTGCTGCACGGCGTCATCGTGCTCATCGCCAAGGACCAGGGCTGGCTGAGCCTCCCCTGGCTGTACGGCCCGCTCGGTGTGCTGGCGATCGCGTCGAGCGCGCTCGTGCTGGCGATCATCCTGTGCCTGCCGCAGACCCGTACGCTCTTCAAATGGCTGCTCGAGCCGCGCCTGGTCTGGCTGTACCGCAGACCCTCCGACAGGGAGAGTTCAGCCGCAGTTCCCCGGTAATTAACTCAACACATCCGGTGAGGACGGAACCGGCACCCAGCATCGGCATATGCGGGTATGTGTCGGGACGATTGTCCATCACCCCGAAGACGCCCGGATCATGCATCGGCAGATCCGGTCGCTTCTCGATGCCGGGCACGATATCACCTATGTCGCGCCCTTCACCGACTGCAACGTCACCCCGGATCCCCGGATCCGGGCGATCGACGTTCCCCGCGCGGTCGGGCGCCGTCGCAGACGCGCGCTGAAGGCGGCCCGGCAGGCCCTCAAGCGCGGGGTCGAGGGCGCCGACCTGCTGATCGTCCATGACATCGAGCTGCTGTTCCGGCTGCCGAGGCGCCGCCCGGCCACCGTGTGGGACGTGCACGAGGACACGGCCGCCGCGCTGGAGGCCAAGGAGTACCTCCCCGAGGTGCTGCGCCGTACGCTGCCGTCGCTGGTGCGCCGGATCGAGGCGCGCGCCGAGCGCCGCCTGCACCTGATCCTGGCCGAGGAGGCCTACCAGGAGCGGTTCGCCAAGTCCCACCCCGTGGTGCTCAACACCACCTACGTGCCGCAGCGCCCGCCCGCACCGTCCGGCGGGAACCGGGTGGTCTACGTCGGCCACCTCTCCAAGGCCAGGGGCGCCGTCGAGCTGATCGAGCTGGCCAGGCGGCTGCTGCCACACGGGATCAGGACCGACCTGGTCGGCGCCGCCGACCAGGAGATCCGGCCGCTGCTGCGGGAGGCGCAACGGGAGGGCGTGCTCGACTGGTACGGCTACGTGCCCAACCAGCATGCGCTGCGGATGGCGGAGGGGGCGATCGCGGGCCTTTCCCTCCTGCACGACGTGCCCAACTACCGGCAGTCGATGCCGACCAAGGTCGTCGAGTACATGGCCAGGGGGCTTCCCGTGGTCACCACGCCGCTGCCCGCGGCGGCCTCCATGATCGACCGGGTCGGCTGCGGCGTCGTCGTGCCGTTCGGGGACGTGGACGCGGCGCTGGCGGCCGTACTCGGGCTGCGGGACGACCCCGGCGGGGCCTCCGCGATGGGCAAGCGCGGCTACGAGGAGGCGCTGTGCCACTATCACTGGCCCGACCACGCGGGTGAGTTCGTCGGCCGCCTTGAGGAATGGGCCGGCAAACCGGTGACGTCCAGCAGGGAGATTGGTGTACTGGAAGCATGGCACGCCATCTGATCCAGGGACGTGAGATCTCCACACCGGTGCGCATCCGCGACGCCACGGCATGCAGCGCCTCGTACCTGGTTCGGGCGGACGCGGCGCGGGCCGTGATCGCCTACTCGGGACTGGACGTCGCCGAGGTGCTGCCGGGGAGGGCCCTGTGCACGCTGGCGTTCACCGACTACGCCGACGGCGACCTGGACGCCTACCGGGAGTTCGTCGTCGCCTTCCTGACCAGACCGCCTGACGCGGGACCACCGCCCAGGGCGCGGAGCCTGCGCGCCAACCTGTCCGAGCTGTACAGGACCGGGGCGGGAGCGTTCGTCCACTGGCTCCCCGTCGACCGGAGCTTCACCATGGAGGCGGGGCGCGCGATCTGGGGCTTCCCCAAGGAGATCGCCGACATCGACCTGCGCCTGTCGACCCCGTACAAGCGGTGCGTCGTCCGCATGAACGGCCGCCTCGTGCTGGACCTGCTCGTCAGACCCGGTATGCCGGTGCCCCCGGCGGGCGCCCTCGTGCCCGCGGAGGCCTACAGCCATCTGGACGGCGTCGCCCGCCGCATCCCTTGGTCGACGACCCCTCGCGGCCTCCGCGTCCGTCCCGGCGGAGCGCTGATCCGCCTCGGCAATCATCCGATCGCCAAGGAGCTGAGCGAGCTGGGCCTGCCGAAACACGCCCTGCTGAGCAGCACGGTCTCCCGCCTCGCCATGACCTTTGGTGAACCCAAGCAGCTGTAGTCCGTCTCCCGGACGACCACGGCCGGGAGCGGTCGTTCGAGCCCGGGACGCCGCGCCTCCTTCTTGAGGGCTTGGGACACCGCGTCTCCTCCTTGAGGAGGACGCCCCGCGACGGGAAACGGGCGTCTCCCGAAGGCGCTGCAGGAGGAGCGGCCGTATTCCTTTGGCCGATGAGCCGGAACCCCTCGCTCGGCGACGATCAGGAGCCATGAGAACAGCACTGATGACAGCCGCCGCCGTACTCGGACTGGCCGTTCTGCCGGCCTCCTTCGCCCAGGCCTCGACCGGGAGCACGGCCGGGAGCACGGCCGGGAGCACAGCCGGGAGCACAGCCGGGAAGACCGGCGGGACCGGCGCCGCGAGATGCGACACGGCGAAGCTGCGGCAGGCGATGGACAAACTGGTCAAAGCAGGTGACGTTCCGGGGATCGCGATCACGGTCTCCTCGCCGGACTGCGGGCGCACGACGCTGGGCAGCGGCCTCGCCGACAAAAAGACCGGAAGGAAAATGCGCGGCGAGGAGCGGTTCAGGGTCGGCAGCACCACCAAGACCTTCACCGCCGTCGTCGTGCTCCAGCTCGTCGGTGAGGGGAAGATCGACCTGGACGGCACGGTCGACTCCTACCTGCCGGGCGTGCTCCCCGACACCACGACCACCGTCAGGCAGCTCCTGCAGCACACCAGCGGGCTTGCCGACTACACCACCTCCAAGGAGTTCGCGGACGGGGAGAAGAACAGGTTCAAGCACTTCGAGGCCGCCGACCTGGTGGCCGCCGCGCTGCGGATGCCCAAGCCGTCCGGGCCGTGGCACTACTCGACCACCAACTACGCCCTCGCCGGAATGATCGTCGAGAAGGTCACCGGTCACGACATCGGTCACGAGATCACCCGGCGGATCATCAAGCCCCTCGGGCTGCGCGGCACGATCTGGCCCGGCGACAACGCGAAGATCCCCGGCAGGCACGCCAGGGGATACTTCTCCTCAGAGGGCGAGCTCTACGACGTCACCGAGTGGAACATGTCGTTCACCGGCGCGGGCGGCGCGCTGGTCTCGACACCCGCCGACCTCACCCGCTTCTACGCCGCCCTGCTCGGCGGCAAGCTCGTCGGCAAGGCCGAGCTGGCCCAGATGCGCACGACCGTGGCCGCCGACCCCGCCCGCATGTGGCCGGGGGCGCAGTCGGGCCTCGGGCTCTACGGCACCCGGCTGAAGCACTGCCGGGGGACGTGGTGGGGCCACGGCGGCGGCTTCCTCGGCTACCGTACGCTCTCCGCGGCCACCGACGACGGGCGCCAGGTGTCACTGGCCGTCAACAGGCACCCGAACGAGGTCACCCCGCAGTTGCTCGACCTGGTCGACTCGACACTGTGCGAGCTCCACTGAGCTGTGTTGATGGCGACGCCCGCGGCGTCGATGGGCTTGGGCGCTTTCGAGTCGGGGTCTTTCCTCGTCGTTCGGTCGCTTCGCTCCCTCTTCTCAGTCCGGACACCGGCGCGCCCAAGCCACAATCGGTCCCGACGGCATGGGGAGGCGAACCGGTCGACGATCATCGTCTGATCCGGGAAGCACTTCTCAGCCGTCGAGGTCGAGCAGCGGTAGCTCGGCCCTTGTGGGCAGGCCCTGCCAGTCGCTGGGGCTTGAGGCGGCGAAGGCCGCGAGCAGGGCGCCCCTGCGCAACCGGTCGGCCGGGTGCAGCCGCTCCAGCAGGGCGCTGAGATAACCCGCGACGAAGGCGTCTTGCGAGCCGCCGGGATCCACGACGGGCGTGGCGAGACCGGGGGCGTCATGACGGACGCCGTCGACCCGGACGCTCGCGCCCCTGACTCCCCTGAGCACGACGACCTGTCTGCCGCCGCCGAGCGCGGGCTTGACCAGGTCCAGCTCGCTCTGCCGTACGAACAGCAGGTCGGCCGAGCAGGCCAGCGTGCTGAGGATCTCCTCGGCCTCCCGCAGGTCAGGCCAGAGCTGGTCGCGGTAGTCGACGGCCACGGAGACGACGACCCCCGCGTTCTGCGCGGCCCGCACGGCGGCGTGCATGGCGTCGCGCGCGTTCAGGGCGGCGGTGATCCCGCTGATGTGCAGGATGCGGGCGGTCGCGATCCGGTCGACGGGAACGTTCCCCTGCGCGAGCCTGGCGCCGTTGCGGTAGTAGGTGACCCGCGCCGCCTGGCCCAGTCTGGTCTCCCGCAGCACCATCCCGGTCGCGGTCCCGTCCTCGACCCGGGAGTCCGTGACGTCGACGCCCTCACCGCGCAGCGCGGTGAGGATCCGCGCGCCGAGTTCGTCGCCGCCGACCTTGCCCAGCCAGGCCACCCGGTGCCCGAGCCTGGCCAGCCCGACCGCGACGGTGAACTCGGCCCCCGCGACGTCCAGCCTGGCCTCGTGCTCGTGGCGAATCCGGCCGCTGGTGACAACGGCGAAGGCCTCGCCGAGGGTGTAGACGTCCACGCCGGAACCTTTCGCGGCGCCGTACGACGCCGATGGAGCCATGTTCGGATCCGGCCCCGAGACCCGTTCGGATAAGGGCCGGAACCCGAACTCTAGCGACATGTCCCCGGCCGCTTCCGCCGAGGAGCGGAAAGAGATCGGCCGGTGACATCGGCGAAACGGACGACGACGCGGGCGATCCGGTCCGGCGACGGGTCACGACAAGTCCTCAGAGGTCTGAGGACCTGCTATCGTCCCTGGTGTCGAAGGTGTCGTTCCGCGATGCCCGGAAGCGATGGTGGGGTGAGAGATGGCCGAGCCGTCCGGACTGCGGCACGGGCCTGTCGTGCCGCAGCTGGAGAACCTCCTGCGTGAGCTGCTCAGGGACAGGCGCTGGAAGGCCGGTGAACGGCTGCCGAGCGAGGTACGGCTCGCCGAGGAGCTGGGCGTCGGCCGGTCCTCGGTGCGGGAGGCCATCCGCCTGCTGGCCCGCGACGGCCTGGTGGACGTACGGCACGGCTCCGGCACCTTCGTCACCGACCTGCCCCCCGACGACGAGGAGGCGCCCGACGTGCGCAGGCTCCTGCGCCGGGCCCGGCTGCTTGAGGCGTACGAGGTGCGCAGGGCGCTCGAGGTCGAGGCCGCCAGGCTGGCCGCGCAGCGCATCCGTCCCGAGGACGTCGAGCGGCTGCGGGCGAGGCTGCACGATCGTCAGGAGCGGATCGACGGCGAGCCGTCCGCCTTCGTCGACGCCGACCTCGAGTTCCACCGCGCGATCGTCGAGCTGTCCGGCAACGCCGTCCTGGTCGGGCTGTTCACCGTGGTGCGCCCCGTGCTGCGCGAGGCGCTGATCGAGATGGTCGCGCACGAGCCCGACCTGCCCGATGTCTCGTGCGCCCATGCCGACGTGCTGGAGGCGCTGGCCCGCGGCGACGTCGAGGGCGCGATCACCGCCACGGTCGACAACCTGGAGAACACCATGGCGTTCATCCGGGCCAAGACGGCGAGCCAGGAGCGGTCGGAGGCGGCGGAGCGATGATCCTCTCTCGCCCCTCGGACACCGGTCCCGTGCTGCGGGCCGACGACGTCGACGTCGTCCGTGACGGCGTCCACCTGTTGCGATCGATCTCCCTGACGGTGCACATGGGTGAGCACTGGGCGCTGCTCGGCGCGAACGGCGCGGGGAAGACCACCCTGCTCAACCTGCTGGGCGCGCTCACCCATCCGACGCGCGGCGTCGTCGAGGTGCTCGGGCGCAGGCTGGGCCGGGTCGACATGCGGGAGCTGCGTTCCTACCTGGGCCACGTCGACCCGCGTCACTCCCCCGATGCGCCGTTGCGGGTCAGAGAGGTCGTCCTGACCGGCCTGACGAACACGATCGCGCTCGTGCCGCGCTGGGCGCCGACGGCGGAGGAGGCCGAGCGCGCCGACCACCTGATCGAGGTGCTCGGCATGGGCGCCAGGAGCGACGCGCGCTGGCCCACCCTGTCGCAGGGCGAACGCGGCCGGGCCCTGATCGCCAGGGCGCTCATGCCCCGGCCCCGGCTGCTGCTGTTCGACGAGCCGGCGACGGGCCTGGACCTGGCCGCCCGCGAGCAGCTTCTCAGCAGCATCGACATTCTCAGACATGAGCATCCCTCGCTGGCCACGGTCCTGGTCACCCACCACCTGGAGGAGCTTCCCGCGAGCACCACGCACGCGATGCTGCTGCGCCGGGGACGATGCCTGGCCTCGGGCCCGGTCGCCGACGTCCTGACCACCGGCCGGATCAGCGCGTGCTTCGACCACCCCGTCCGGATCACCCGGAGCGACGGGCGCTGGAGCGCCAAGGCGGACGCCGTCCTGGCCCTCGGCACCCCCTGAGACCCCGCCCGCCCACTGTCCGCCATCGTCCGGCCCCCGCTCGGCCACCGACGCCCCACCCCGTCCGCCCTGGTCAGGAGTGTCGCGGTGCACACCGCCTCACCTGTTAAACGGCACGAACCCGGGTACCGGCATGCTTGGAGCTCAACACACCAGACATCAGGGGGAAATCGAATGACCTCGGTACCCACCATCAGGTTGAACAACGGTGTCGAAATCCCGCAGCTGGGCTTCGGGACCTTCCAGATCAAGCCGGACGACACGAAGGAGGCGGTCCTCACCGCGTTCGAGGTCGGTTTCCGGCACATCGACACCGCCGAGATGTACGGCAACGAGAAACAGGTCGGCGAGGCGGTCAGGGCGTCCGGCCTCGACCGGGGCGACGTGTTCGTCACGAGCAAGCTGAACAACGGCTTCCACGCCCCCGACGACGCGCTGAAGGCGTTCAACCAGTCACTGGAGGACCTGGAGTTCGACTACCTGGACCTCTTCCTCATCCACTGGCCGCTGCCCGACGTCGGCGACTTCGTGGAGACCTGGAAGGCGATGGAGGAGATCTACCGCTCGGGACGCGCCAAGGCGGTCGGCGTCTCCAACTTCCATCCGCACCACCTGCGGCGGCTGCTCGAGGAGACCGACACCGTGCCCGCCGTCAACCAGATCGAGGCACACCCGTACCTGACCCAGGACGAGCTCAGAGCCTTCGACGCCGAGCACGGCATCGCCACCGAGGCATGGTCGCCGATCGCGCAGGGCAAGGTGCTCGACGACCCGACGATCACGCGGATCGCCGGACGGCACGGCAGGACGCCCGCCCAGGTGACGCTGCGCTGGCACCTCCAGCGCGGTGACATCGTCTTCCCGAAGTCGGTCAGGCGCAGCCGCATGGAGGAGAACTTCGACCTGTTCGGTTTCGAGCTCACCGAGGAGGAGATCGACGAGATCACGCGGCTCAACCGCGACGAGCGGGTCGGCCCCGACCCGGACACGTTCAACCGGATCCTGTAGGCGGACAGCCGGATCTCGCGAACAGAACAACACAGAACAACGCGACGGCGGCGGCCATCCGGGCGGATGGCCGCCGCCGTCGCGCGTTCGGGCGCGGAACCTCCGCGGGTTGCGAAACGGAGCCATGCTCCGTATCGTGACACACGTCAAGCGGAGCCATGCTCCGTATCGTGACACATGCCAAGCGGAGCCATGTTCCGTATAGCGGATGCTCCATACAGCAGGAGGTGTGCGGCCATGAGCGTGGAAGAGATCCGGCGGCGGCTGGGACGGTTCGGCGTGTGGATAGCCCCCGCGACCCTGCTGGCGACCCCCGTCAACGTGCAGCGCGAGCAGTTCGGCCGCATCGAGCGGCTGGGATACGGCTCGCTGTGGAGCGGTGAGGTCCCGGCGAACTCCCCGGCCTCCGGCCGCGAGGCGTTCACGCAACACGGCGTGATGCTGGCCTCGACCGACCGGATCGTCGTCGGCACGGGGATCGTCAACATCCAGATGCGCGACCCGGTGGCCATGCACGGCGGTGCCGCCACCCTCGCGGAGGCCTATCCCGGGCGGTTCGTTCTCGGGCTCGGCGGGCACACCGGCGACCGCCCGCTGAACCGGCTCCGGGAGTATCTGGACGCGATGGACGCCGCCGCGGCGCGCTGGCCGTTCGAGATCCGTTACCCCCGCGTCCTCGCCGCCCTCGGCCCCAGGGCGCACCGGCTGGCAGGCGACCGCACCGACGGCGTGCACCCCTTCCTCCAGCCGGTCGAGCACACGGAGAGCGCGCGGGCGGCGCTGGGCCCGGACAAGCTGCTGATCCCGCACCAGATGGTCGCGCTCGAAACCGACGCGGCGCGCGCCAGAGGCCAGGCCCGCGCCATCCTGCCCCCCGTCTACCGCAACGTCGAGACGCCGTACACCAGGAACTACCGGCGCCTCGGTTACGGGGACGACGACCTCGCCGACGAGCGCAGCGACCGGCTCATCGACGCCACCCTGGCCTGGGGGGACGAGAAGGCCGTCGCCGCGCGGATCCGCGCCCACCTGGACGCGGGCGCCGACCACGTGCTCGTGCACCCCCTGGCGGCCGATCTGCCCTCCGCGGTCGACCATCTGGAACGACTCGCGCCCCTGTTGACGGCGTGAGCGTGCTCCTCGCGCCCTCCACCGGCACATCGTCCACGGGCCGGGCTCCAGCTCGTGGACGACGGCCCTGGGCGGCAGGGGTCAGGCCTTCCCCACCGAGTCCAGGACCTCCAGGTAGTGCCGGTTGTACATGACGCCCAGGATGTTCCCGAACGGGTCGGTCACGGCGGCGGTGACGAACCCCTCGCCCCGTTCCTGGGGAGCCTCGTACTCCTTCGCCCCCAGGGCCAGCAGCCTGTCGAAGGCCGCCGTCACGTCGTCGACGTGCCAGTACACGATGGCGCCGCCCTGCCTGTCCTCAGGACCGCCGGGCGCGTAGCGGCTGTCGATCAGGCCAAGCTCGTGCTGGTAGTCACCGAGCCGGAACTCGGCGTACACCGTCCGCCCGTCGGGCCCCGGCCGGTTGAAGTACGCCTCGGTCCCCAGCAACTCGGCATACCACTGCTTCGCCGCCTCAACGTCGTCCGCCCAGAAGCTGACGGTGGTGAGTCCTCGCAACATCCGCGTTCCCTTCGTCATCGCGAACGCCCGCCATCACCGCGAACGCCCGCCGTCACCGCGAGCGCTCTCCGCACCCGCACCTCATGCCGTACACGGTAGGAGCCCTTGTGGAATGTACGGTTCCTCAATGCGTGGCAGACTGAGAAGATGCTGGAGACCTCGGTTCGGCTGCTCCGCCTGCTGTCGTTGCTGCAGGCACGGCCCGGCTGGTCGGGCGCCGAGCTGGCCGACCGGCTCTCGGTGACCACCAGAACCGTCCGCAACGACATCGAACGGCTTCGCCTCCTCGGCTACCAGGTCCACTCGACCACCGGGACCGCGGGCGGCTACCGGCTCGGCGCGGGCGGAGCCCTGCCGCCGCTGCTCCTCGACGACGAGGAGGCCGTCGCGGTCGCCGTCATCGATCCCCCCGAGCTCCGCGCCCTCCTGCGCACCCTCGCCGACCGCTACGCGGCCGCGGCCCGCTGACGAGTCACGAGGCGACGAAGAATGCCCTGGAGCGGCGTCCGGCGGCGGCCTCCGGACCGCCCAGGAAGCCGGGTCCCGCGCTCAAACCCTTCGCGGGCCCGTCCGCGGAACCCTCGCCCGGCCCTGTAGCGGGTGTCAGACGATCGGCGGGCGGCCGAGGCGGAGCATCCGCCAGGCGGTCTTCCAGCCCATCGGGCGGCGCTCTCCCGCAGGCTCCCGCAGGCCCTCGGTGAAGCCCGTGAACCAGGCGCGCAGCGCGGGCCGGGAGCGCTCTCGCAACAGGGTGAGAGCGATCCAGTTGAGGAGGTAGAGCGTGGCCAGGGGCCACGGGAGGTTGCGCCGAGCCAGCCAGACGCGGTTGCGGGCGTTGAGGCGGTAGAAGTCCGCGTGACGGGTCGGCGGGACCTGCGGGTGGTACATGACCGTCTGCGCGTCGTACTCGATGCGGTACCCCTCACCGAGCAGCCGCCAGGCCAGGTCGGTCTCCTCGTGGGCGTAGAAGAAACGCTCGGGGAGACCGCCGACCTGGAGGAAGGCGGAGCGGCGGATGGCGCAGGCACCGCCGAGGAAGGTGGTGACCGGTGAGGACCGCTCAGGGTCGCCCGCGCGCAGGCGTGGGACGTGGCGGCGCTGGCCGACACCGCCCTCCGGGTCCATCACCCGGAACGAGACGACCGCGAGGTCGTGCTCGGTCGAGAAGCGCTCACGCAGGTGGGAGACGAGGTTCGTCGCGCCGTACCAGCCGTCGTCGTCCAGGAAGAGGACCACGTCGCCGGAGCACTCCTCGACACCGCGGTTGCGGCCCGCCGGGATGCCGGTGTTGTGGCTTAGCCTGACGGTCTTGATCGAGGCGGCCGAGCCCGCGGGGACGCTGATGGGCAGCTCGGGGACGTCCGCGCCGTTGCCGACGATGACGACCTCGACGTCGCCCTCGGTCTGGTTGAGGGCGGACTCGACGGCCCGGGCCAGCTCGGGAACCCGGTTTCCCATGGTGAGGATGACGCACGAGATCTTCAACGGGTCATCGCCTTGACGCGTCGAGAGCACGTGCGGAGCATACTTTCATGATCACCGAGTCTGCTGGGTAGGGCAATTCTGGCTTCAGTACAACTTTCTGATTTACCGGGAAATAAGCGTATCGGAACCGCAGGCAAACACCCACCAAACAGTGCGGTGTTCGCATCTACGACGCATCCGAACGCCATCCGGTTCCTCACGAAAGCCGCCTGGAGGCCAGGATGCTCACCAGGTGCAGGGCCGTCTGCAGCACCGCGACCACGACACAGGCGACCATGAGCACCCTCGTCGCGGCCAGACCTCCGCTGAGGGCGTCCCACAGCGCAGCGAGCACCACGATGAGGGACAGCTCGACGGCCTGGACGAGCCGGTGGAACTTCAGCGCCGCCGCGGCCTTGCGGGCCAGGCCCAGACCTCGCGACTGGAACTGCTCCGCCGAGCTCTCGGTCGCCGCGACCAGGCCCGACCTGGCGCGGGCCACGTCGACCAGGTCGGTCTCCGCCTTGATCAGGATGGCGCCGAGCGCGGCGGCGAAGCCGAGCACGGTGTACCAGTCGGGCAGGACCTCCGACGCCCTGAAGCCCAGCCCGATGAGCAGGGCGGCCTCGGCGAAGTAGTGGCCGACCCGGTCGAGGTAGACGCCGGTGATCGAGGTGCGCCCGGTCCACCGGGCCAGCTCGCCGTCCGAGCAGTCGAGCAGCAGGTAGAGCTGGATCAGCAGGGCGGCGCCGACGGCCGCGGCGAGCCCGGGCAGCGTGAGGACCACGCCCGCCAGCAGCCCGGACAGGATCATCAGCCAGGTGGTCTGGTTGGGCGTGATCGGCGTCTTGGCGAGGAACCAGGTGACGTAGATCGACAGCTTGCGCATGTACAGCGAGCCCGCCCAGTGCTCACCGCTGTTACGGCCCATGGTCGACTGCGGCTGGGCGACCGCGCGGAACTCAGCGACCGACGGCCCGGACATAATCCCCCACCCGATGACGAATCTCCGGCTCAGACAGGCGCAGGTGCTCCAGGATCGTGTAACGCCCCGGACGGGTCGAGGGCGCCAGCACGACCGCCTCGGTGAACTGCTCCTCGGTCAGCCCCGCGTCCGCCGGGGTGACCGGCAGCTCGTGCCCGCGCAGGCAGTCGACGACCTGGGCCAGCCTCCGCGAGTCCTCGCGGAGGAAAAAACAGAACGCGGCACCGATCCCGGCGAGCTCGCCGTGATTGGAGGTGCCGGGAAAAAGCTGATCCACGGCATGCAGGATCTCATGATCTCCGCCGCTGGAAGGACGGGAAGACCCGGCGATGACCATCGACATCCCGGAGAGGATGAGCGCCTCGGCCAGCACGGTCAGGAAGGCGTCCGACTCGATCGAGTCGGTCCTGCCGATCACCGCTTCCGCCGCGGTGCGGGCCATCGCACAGGCCAGGCCGTCGATCGGCTCGCCCCGCTCGGCGTTGCCGAGCTGCCAGTCCTCGATCGCCGACAGGTTGCTCACCACGTCGCCGACCCCGGAGCGAACCAGCGAGGCGGGCGCGTCGTGGACGAAGTCGAGGTCGACCACAATGGCCAGCGGCATGGGCACGCCGAAAGAGCCCTTGCCCCCGTCGTGCGTCAGCGACGCGACCGGCGAGCAGATGCCGTCGTGCGACAGGTTGGTGGCCACCGCGACCATCGGGATCCCGGCGAGCGACGCGGCGTACTTGGTCGCGTCGATGGTCTTGCCCCCGCCGATGCCGACGAGCGCCTCGTAGGCGCCCTTGCGCAGGTCGGCGCCGAGCGAGACCGCCGCGTCGACCGAGCCGTCCGAGACGCGGAAGACCTGCGCCTCGTCGAGCGAGGGGGCGATCACCGAGGCGATCCTGTCGCCCTGCCCCGCGCCCACCGCCACCGCGACCCGGCCCGAGGTCGCCACCCTGCTGTCGGCGAGCAGCGTGCCGAGCTGGGCGACCGCGCCCCGCCGTACCTCCATGGTCAGCGGGGCGGGCAGCATCCTGGCTAGTATCGGCACGCGATCTCCCGCGCCTTCGCGAGGTCGTCGTGGTTGTCGACCTCGACCCACGAGACCTCACCGATGGGGGCGACCGCGATCTTCTCGCCGCGGGCGACCAGCTCCTGGTAACCGTCCTCGTAGTAGAGCTGCGGGTCGCGCTCGAAGGTGGCCTGGAGGGCGTCGGCGAGGCGTTCGCCGATGCCGGGGCGGATCAGCGTCGCGCCGATGTACTCGCCGGCGGCGTCGGCCGGGTCCATCAGCTTGGTGATCAGCTTCAGGTGGTTCTCGCCGTCGAGGGTGACCTTCATCTCCTCGTCGGCGAGCTTCTTGACGTCGTCGACCGCGAGCAGGATGTCGCTGGTCACGGGGGCGGACAGCAGCGTGTGCTCCACGGAGACCGGGTGCACGGTGTCACCGTTGACCAGGAGCACGCCCTGGTCGAAGTAGTCGCGCGCGCACCACAGGGAGTAGGCGTTGTTCCACTCCTCGGCCTTGTCGTTGTGCACGAGGGTGAGCTTCACACCGTGCCGCCGCTCCAGCTCGGCCTTCCGCTCGTGTACGGCCTGCGCCTGGTAACCGACGATGACCACGACGTCACGGAGGTCGGCCGCCGCGAGGTTCCGCAGTGAGATGTCCATGATCGTGGTGTCACCGTCAACCGGCACGAGCGCCTTGGGCAGCGTGTCCGTGTACGGCCGCAGGCGTCGTCCGGCCCCGGCGGCCAGCACCATTCCCAGCAACGTGCACTCCTCATCCGAGTGAGCCCCTCGACGGGCACTCCTGGCCCCAAAGGTTAGTTGCCTTCAGGCCCTGATCGTGTAATCGGAGGTTTGCCAGGCGTTCTTAATCGTGTGCCTCCAGATCCACCGCGTCCACCCCCGAACGCGGCACGGCCAGCCAGCAGGTAACGCTTTCCCACCCAAAAAGCCCCCACAGATACAGCGAGAGCAGGGCAAAGACCAACGTGACCTGCCCGGCGAGACCGCCCAGCGCGATCAGCAGCATCCGGCCGTCCCAGCCGAGCCCGAAAGTCGACAGCCACGGCGGCGGGTAGACGCGCTGGCGCAGACGGTAGACGAGGTCGTAGTGGTGGAAGGCCATGGCGCCGAGCAGGGTGATGATCAGCCAGGGCGGCACGTCGTGGGCGAACCCGACGGAGGCCACGAACCCGTACTCGGTCAGGCGCAGGATCGGCGGCACCAGCCAGTCGAGCCTGCCGTCGTGCGGATGGGAGCTGCCGGGACCGGCGAGCAGCAGCGCGACCGCGGGGGCGAAGACCGCGAGGCCATCCGTGCCCGCGACCCCGACCATCAGCAGCACGCCGGTCACGAACGTCCCGACCAGCACGGGCGGCAGCGGCGGGAGTTGTCCCACGACCAGCGCGCCCATCGCGCGAGACAGCACCCCGTCGTCCCGGTAGGCGATCACGTTGCCGCGCGGCACCGGTGTCATGTGGACGGTGACCATGGTCGCGCCCCTCTCCTCACTCGTCACTCGCCTTGCGGAGCACCCGCTCCGCGCCGTCCGTCGTGGTCATCGGCCGATCGATCTGGCGATCCTGCCGGAGAGCGTGTAAAGGGCGGCGACGCAGCCCCAGGTCAGCAACGCGACGAAGGTCACCCGCGCGTTGAAGAGCGCCGCGGTCACCGCGATCAGCGCCATCCGCTCCCCGATGGGAAGCACGATGATCTTCTTGAGCCAGCGGGTGAAGGAGTCCTGCTCCAGGCGGCGCGACAGCCGGATGACCCAGTTGCCCTTCCCCGCCCGCGCGCCCGCCCCGGCAGCGGTCTCCTGCGGGCCGTACGGCACGCCAGGGCCGCCGTCGTCCCCCTCCGGCACCGCGGGGTCCGCCGAGACGGCCGGGGGGCCGTACGGATCACGTCCACGCCTCCTGTCCCCCTCCGCGGGTACGGCCCGCCGCGCGGGACGCGTGGCCACGTCGCCCCGCGCGGTCAGCGAGCCCGCGACCCCGGCCCAGGCCTGACCGGCCCGCTCCGCGTCCGCGCGAGCCCCCGCGTACGAGAAGTCGATCATGTGGCGGAGCACCTGCAGGATCATCGCGGCGACGGCGAGCGCCCAGATGCCGTCCGGTCCGCCGCCCGATTCGTCGAGGCCCGCCGCATAGCCGAAGGCGAGCCCCACGTAGACGATGTACTCCTTGACCCGGTCGAAGGTGGCGTCCAGCCACGCGCCGAGCGGGGAGAACGCACGGGTGTAGCGGGCCAGCTGGCCGTCGACGCAGTCGAGCACGAACGACAGGTACAGCAGGACGGCCCCGGCGATCTGCGCGGGACGGGTGCCCGCGGAGAACCAGAGGGCGGCGAGCGCGGCCAGGCCGACGGAGATCCCGGTGACCGCGTTCGGCGTCAGACCGAGCGCGGCTGCCAGCCTGACCACGTACTTGGACCAGGAGCTCACGAAGTAGGTGGCGAAGAAGCCGTCGTCGGTCTTGACCGTCGCGTCCAGCCGGGCACGGGCCTCGTCGACCTCGCCGAGGCCCAGCACGGCCGCGTCCGCGTCCGCCTGCGTCGCCACCCGGTCGCAGCGCAGCCGCCCGAGCTTGACCGCCCGCACCGTGACTCCGGAGCGGAGCAGCCCCGCGACAAGCAGCTCACCCGCCTCCGCGCCGTCCATTGAGCCGAACCTTCCGACCTCCGCCAGGTCCGCCAGCGTCTCCGCGGTCGCCGCCAGGGTCAGCAGGTCGTCGACGCCCACCTGGAGGCCGCCCCTGAAGGTGCCGTTCGGCTCCGCGACGTCGTGGAAGGAGGTCCCCGCCGCGACCAGCAGACCCCTGTCGATCCTGACCGGCGGGCGCAGCGGCCCCGGATCCGCACCTCCCTTGACCACCAGGGCGCCCGTCCCGCGGTCCGAGCGCTCCAGCAGGAGTGCCAGGGCCTCGGTGTGGGCCACCAGGTCGCCCGCGACCACGGCCACGGGGCCGGTGGCCGTGCGAGCGACCCCGGCGACCCTGCGCAGGTCGTCCGCGAGGTCTCCCGACCCCTCGGAACCGATCATGTAGGCGCCGCCGGGTGCGTGGATGACGTCGCTGGAGCGGGCGATCACGTGCACGTCACCGACCGAGAGGGTGGCGAGCTGGCCGGTCAGGCGGTCGAGCAGTGTGCCGTCCGCGTGGCGCAGACCCGCCGTCTCCGTGGTGGCGAGCACGACGGCGACCGTCCGCGAGACGGCGGACGGCACGGGGGCGCCGAATGACACGGGGTCACCGGGCGGCACAGAGGCATCAGAGGGGATGGAGGCATCGGAATCCTGCAATTCGGGCTCCTTCGTATCCGACGGCGTCACCGTACGAATCGGGGAGTGCGCACTTAGCGTAGCGAGATCTTGACTGCATAGCACGGGACCGCGACCCGGGATCGGGTACTCAACCATTACGCTCGCCGTATCCAGACCGTTGAAGGAAGCTGACCTTGGCCGCTCTTGAACCACGTCTCCGCACCGTCGGGGTCGTCCTCGCCGGTGGGGTCGGCCAGCGGGTCGGCCTCAACACCCCCAAGCAGCTCATCAAGATCGCCGGTAGGACGATCCTGGAGCACACGCTGGCCGTGTTCGACAACGCGCCCGAGATCGACGAGATCGTGGTGTTGATGACGCCGGGCTTCACCGAGGACGTGGAGCAGGTCGTCGCCCGCAACGGCTTCAGGAAGGTCGGCAAGATCCTGGAGGGCGGCGCCAGCCGTACCGAGACCACCTGGCGGGCGCTGAAGGCCCTGGGCCCGCAGGAGTGCGACGTGCTCCTGCACGACGCTGTACGGCCGCTGGTCGAGCCGCGGATCATCGCCGAGTGCGTCGAGGCCCTGAAGGTCTACTCGGCCGTCGACGTGGCGATCCCGAGCTCCGACACGATCGTGGTCGCCGCCCCCGGGCCGCGCGGGGAGATCATCCGCGACATCCCCGAGCGGTCGAGGCTGCGGCGCGGCCAGACCCCGCAGTGCTTCCGCCTTTCGGTGATCCGCGAGGCTTACGAGCGGGCGTTCGCCGACCCCGACTTCGACCGGCAGCCGCCGACCGACGACTGCGGCGTGGTGCTGCGCTACCTGCCCGACGTGCCGATCTACATCGTGCCCGGCAGCGAGCACAACATGAAGGTCACCCACCCGGTCGACGTGTTCATCGCCGACAAGCTCTTCCAGCTCGCCGCGGGCACCGCCCCCGAGCACCCCCCGTTCGCCTACCGGCAGGCGCTCCAGGGCAGGACCGTGGTGGTCTTCGGCGGCAGCTACGGCATCGGCGCCGACGTGGTCGACCTGGCGGAGCGCCACGGCGCCGAGGTGTTCTCCTTCTCCAGGTCGCTGAACGGAGTGCGCGTCGAGGACCCCCAGGCCGTCGAGGACGCCCTCGCCCACGCCGCCAAGGAGACCGGCAGGATCGACTACGTGGTCAACACGGCCGGGGTGCTGCACATGGGCAAGCTCGGCGAGGTCGACGACGCGACGGTCACCGAGACCGTGGGCGTGAACTACCTCGGCCCGGTCAACGTCGCCAGAGCCGCCATCCGTCACCTCCGCGAGACCCGGGGCCATCTGCTGCTCTACACCTCCTCCTCCTACACCAGGGGACGTGCCGACTACAGCCTCTACTCCTCGACGAAGGCCGCCGTGGTCAACCTGACCCAGGCGCTCGCCGACGAGTGGGCCGAGTACGGCGTGCGGGTCAACTGCGTCAACCCCGAGCGGACCAGCACCCCGATGCGCTCCCGCGCCTTCGGGGAGGAACCCGCGCACACCCTCCTGTCGCCGCGTGCCGTCGCCCAGACCTCACTGGACGTGCTCATCTCCGATCTGACCGGACAGGTGGTCGACGTTCGCATCGACGGATCCTGACACCCCGACCTGACCGCCTCAACGGGGCTCGGCATGTCGAACCGGACATCTGTCATAGCGCGCCTACCAGGGGAAACACCCGTACACAGGTTAGCGTCAGAGGATGAAGCATGATCTTCGCCTCCTTATGGTGTGCGCTGCCGTGCTCGGCCCGTACCCGCCGCTGATCATCACCGCCCTCTGGCCAAGGCCGTGGCCGTTCCTGGCGTTCTGCGCCGTCTCCTCCGTGACGGAGATCACCGCCAGGCGCCGCGCCCGCCCGCTGATCGACCTGCTGGGCAGGGTCCACCTGGGCGTCACAATGCGGTTCGCGGTGCGCGAGACGGCCGCGATCCTCCTGGTCGCCCGCACCGAGGGCACGGGCTCCCCCTGGTTCGCCGCCCTGGTCCTGGGGCTGTTCGCGGGGCACGGGGTGCGGGCCGTACAGACCGGGATGGCGCTTGGCTACAACCGGACCGTCAGCCAGATCCCGGTGCTGACCCGCAACCTCGGCGCGGTCGAGCCGCCCGCGCCGCCGCCCGGTCTGCTGGTCGACTATCGCAAGCTGCGCCTGCTCCACCTCGACGTGCTGCCGGTCGGCGGCGCCGCGCTGGACGCGGCCCTCGGCATCGGCTGGCTGGGCGCTGCGGGGGCGGGGGCCGCGCTGCTCGCCGGGGCGGCGGGCGTGGCCGGCATGCTGCCCCACCTGTCCCGGGTCCGGCCGCTGAGGGACCGGGACGGCGTGCTGCGGACGGCCGGGGAGCGCCTGACGGAGTACGGCCCCGAGGTGGCCCTCTACTTCTCCGGGCCGAACGACTCCGCCTACCAGGCCGCCATGTGGCTGCGCCCGCTGGAGCGGGTCGATCGGCGGGCCGTCGTGGTGCTGCGGGAGCGGGACATGCTCGGCGTGCTGCCGGAGACCTCGCTTCCCGTGGTCTGCATCCCGTCGTCGGCCGACCTGATGAGCTTCGGGGCACTCGGCGCCGCTCGATTGTGCCTGTATCCCTCGAACGTCGGCAAGAACATCCACATGCTCCGCATCCGGGGGATGCGCAGCGTCTTCGTCGGCCACGGGGACAGCGACAAGGAGGCGTCGTTCAACCCGTTCACCAAGGTCTACGACGAGGTCTGGGTCGCCGGGCAGGCGGGGCGCGACCGCTATCTGCGCGCCCGGGTCGGCGTACGCGACAGGGACGTGTACGAGATCGGCCGCCCGCAGCTCTCCGGGATCCACACCCGAGGGCCGGACCTGCCGTACCGCACGGTGCTCTACGCGCCGACCTGGGAGGGGTGGACCGACGACCTGTTCCACACCTCGATCATCACCATGGGGCCCGGCGTCGTCTCGGCCCTGCTCGCCTGGTCGCCCCCGGTGCGGATCATCTACAAGCCACATCCGCTGACCGGCTACCGCAACCCCGCGGCCCGCCACGCACACCGGCGGATCAGCGCGATGCTGGAGGCCGCGGAGCTTTCGGGGTCGATCGCCCGCCACCCCGCGGGCTCCGGCGGTCCGGGACCGGTCAGACACCTGGTCGTCACGGGGCGCGAGCCGACCCTCTACGGCTGCTTCAACCAGGCCGACCTGCTGGTCACCGACATCTCCAGTGTGGTCGCCGACTTCATCGCCAGCGGCAAGCCGTACATGGTGACGAATGTGGCGGGGATGCCGGAGGAGGCCTTCTTCCAGCGGTATCCGAGCGCGGAGGCCGGCTATCCGCTCACCGAGGACCTGGACGCGCTCCCCGTCGTGCTGCGAGCCCTCGAACAGGGCGAGGAGGACGCCCTCTCGGCCGCGAGGCGCAAGCTCAGGACCTACCTGCTGGGACCGGAGCACCCGGACGCCATGACCCGCTTCAACGACGCGGTGAACGGCGCGTGCGAGCGCGCCGCCCGCGCGGACGGGTGAGGGCGGCGCGGAACGACGCCCTGTCACCTCGTCACCTCGCGCCCGGGAGGCTCGGGGCCGGGAAAGCGGGGTCAGCCGGATGTCTTGCCGGGTTTGCCGAGGCTCCGCGGGCTCGTCAGGAAGCCCCATCCCCATGACATGTGCATGGTCATGTAGACCAGCGGCAGCCGCAGAAGGGCCGTGCCGGACAGACCGCTTCCGGTGACCGCCGAACCCGCGAGGATCGCCGCCAGGTAGCCGCCGGGGAGCAGCAGAGCGGGCCAGAAGAACGGCGAGACGACCAGGCCCGCGATGATGGCCACAACCGCCGTCGGAGGCGCCAGGTAGCGCAGGTTGATCGTGCCCTCGTGGGTGCGGGCGACCACCCGCCGCCAGCGGCCGTAGTGGAAGTACTGCTTGGCGAGGGCCTTGATGCTCGGTCTCGGCCGGTAGGAGACGCGCATGCGGGGCTGGAACCACACCAGGCCGCCCGTCTCGCGGATGCGGTGGTTCATCTCCCAGTCCTGCGCCCGCTGGAAGTGCTCGTCGTAGCCGCCGACGCGCTCCAGCGCCTCACGGCGGAACACCCCGAGGTAGACCGTGTCGGCCGGTCCCGCGGTGCCGCCGGTGTGGAACCTGGCCCCGCCGACCCCGATCTTCGAGGTCATGGCACGGGCGACCGCCTGCTCGAACGGCGTGACGCCCTCGGCGGCCATGATGCCGCCGACATTGTCCGCCCCGGTCTCCTCGAGGGTCTCGACCGCGACCCTGAGATAGTCCTCCGGCAGCATGGCGTGGCCGTCGACACGGGCGATGATGCCGTTGCGCGACGCGGCGATGGCGGCGTTGAGCGCGTTCGGCGTGCGTCCCGTCGGGTTGGGGACCACGACCACCCGCGGGTCCTCCGCGGCGATCGCGTCCGCGACCTCCTGGGTTCGGTCCTTCGACGGGCCGATCGCGAGCACGACCTCGATCGGTCCCGCGTAACGCTGCGACAGGACCTGACGTACCGCCTCCCGAAGATGGCGCTCCTCGTTCAGCACCGGGATGACGATGGAGATGGGCGGCCAGACACGTGTCTCGGGAGACGACGCCGGCGCGGGCGAGTCGGGCAACTGCTTCATGGCGTCGCTCACGCTACTGTACGGACGGGTACCTCATCGACCCAGCAGCCTAGGGGGGCCGTGGATGCGCGAGTCGGAAGACGAGGACTCGGGTGTGCAGGTGGGCGGCGACGCCTACGGCAAGGTCCGGGTGGCTCCCCGGCGTGAGCGCAGGTCCGCCAGAGGCGCCCGTTCCCGTCGGCGCGGCCTCGTCCTCGCGGGCGCGCTCTCCTGTCTGGTGCTCGGCGGTTCCGGGACGACGTGGGCGTTCACGAACTACGTGGGGACCAGGATCAAGTCGGTCGACGCGGGCGTGCCCGGCTCACAGTCGACCGGCGCCATGAACATCCTGCTCGTCGGCGTGGACAAGCGCGACAACCTCACCCGCCAGCAGCAGAACCAGCTCAAGCTGGGCCGTGAGAGCGGCCAGCGCACCGACACCATGATGGTGCTCCACCTGTCCGAGGACCACACCCGGGTCACCGTGGTCAGCCTCCCCCGCGACACCTGGACGACGATCCCCGGCCAGGGCATGCACAAGATCAACGCGGCCTACCAGCTCGGCGGCCCGAAGCTCGCCGTACGAACCGTGCAGAACGCGACCGGGTTGACCATCAACCACTACGTCGAGGTCAACGTGCTCGGCTTCATCGAGGTGGTCGACTCCCTCGGCGGCGTCGACGTCTGCACCCCCGTCGCCATCGACGACCCGAAGACCGGGCTCAAGCTCCAGCCGGGCAACTACTCGCTCGACGGCACCAAAGCCCTGTCCTACGCCCGCACCCGGGCGACCGCCCGCTCGGACCTGGACCGCATCGACCGCCAGCAGCAGGTCATCTCGGCCCTGCTGCACCAGGCGCTGAGCGGCGGCACGCTGACCAACCCCGTCAGGTTCTCCGCGTTCGTCAACAGCACCCTCGGCACGCTCAGCGTCGACGACGCGCTCCGCAGGGACCTGATCGGCCTGGCCGACCAGGTCAAGAACGTCTCGACCGACGATGTCGCCTTCGCGACGGTCCCGCTCGCCGACGTCGACTACAAGACGCCGACCGGCGAGTCGGCCGTGCTCTGGGACAAGGCGGCGGCGGCCGACCTGTTCCGCAGGATCGCCGCCGACGACTCCCTCACCAGGCCCGCGAAACCCACGGCGAGCCCGACGGTCACACCGTCCACGACCCCCACCGCGACACCCTCCCCCTCGACCACCCCGCTGACCGTGCCGCCGTCGCGGATCGCCGTCAAGGTGCTCAACGGCACCCTGATCAGGGGCCTCGGCGCGCGGACGAGGGCCGACCTGCTGAAGGCCGGGTTCCTGGTCCCCGAGCCCGCGGGCGACACCAGGGAGAGGGACCACGACAAGACGCTCATCCGGTACGGCCCCGGCCGCGAGGACTCCGCGCGCACCCTGGCGGCCGCGCTGCCGGGAGCCGACGTGCGCCAGGTCGACAACCTCGGCGACCGGATCGAGGTGGTCGTCGGCCAGAAGTATCCGGGGGCCAAGAAGGTCACCGTCAAGGAGACCCCTGAGGAGACCCCTGAGGCGACCCCGACCGCCACTCCGAGCGCCGTGCCGACGGCCAGGACCGCGACCGAGAACATCTGCAAAAAATAAACGGCGCACAACCGCCGCACCTGACGTCCCCGGAGCCGGGAACACGCCTCGGAACCGGGAACACGACCCGGAATCGTTAACGCGCCCTGGGGACGCGGTAACGATCAGGGCACGCGGTAACCCGGCCGAGGGTCCAGGCACGTCGGCTAGTCGTGGAATTGCTACGACTCGACGTCAAGGCCGCCACCGAACGGCGCATGGCCAGAATGATCATTTATGCCAGAGCGGGCACCACGGCCTTCCTGCTGGTCCCGCTGGTGGCCTGGGACCGGCTCGCGACGCCGTGGGCGGCGGTGACCGTGGCGGCCCTGGCGGCCGTCGAGGCCGCGTGGTTCGCCCGCCGGGCCTGGCGGACCGGCACCCTTCACGATCCGCTCCTGGTCTGGGCCGACGTGCTGGTGAGCCTCGTCGTGATGGTCGCGGGCTCGCGCGCCGCCTTTCCCCACGAACGCAACGTCGTCATGACGGCCCTGCTGCCCTTCTCCCTGGCCACCTCCGCGGTTCTCGGCTTCGGCCTCGGCTGGAACCGCAGGGCGGTGGCGGCGGTGGCCGTACTCGCCGCGGCCTGGACCGCTTCGATCTACCCCAACCTCACCCAGAAACTGGTGTCCGACCTGCTGGGCTTCACGCTGTGGTTCCTGATCGCGATGCTGATCGGCAGGGAGCTGCGCGACCTGGCGGGCCAGACGCTGCTGGCACAGCGGCTGGCCGAGGAACGCCAGAAACTGCTGGCCGAGTACAGGAGCCGCCAGGAGTCGATGCGTCAGCGTGAGTCGGCCCACCGGGCGATCCACGACGACCTGCTGCCGATCGTGGAACGGGTCGCGGGTAGCCCGCTGCTCGACCCGCCGACCGCGCGCGCCGCCCGCCGGGCCGCCCAGCGGGCCAGGCGGTTCATCACGGACGAGCGCACGACGGCGTTCGCCGACCTGATGGCCGAGGTGGTCGAGAGCGCCGTCGACCTGGGCCTGGAGCTCACCCATGTGCTGCGCGTCCACCACGACCCGCCTCCCGAGGTCGGCGAGGTGCTCGCCTCCGCGGCCCGCGAGGCGCTGAACAACGTGGCCAGGCACGCGGGCAACCCACTGGGCGTGCACCTCTACGCCGCGGCGGCCGACGACGGCGTGACCATCGTCGTGCGCGATCGGGGACGCGGTTTCTCCCCCGGCCTGGCCCGGCAGGGCGGCGGGATGTCGCGCAGCTTCGCCGCCGTCGAACGGCACGGCGGGAGCTGCACGATCGAACAGCCGCAGGGCGGCGGCACCAAGGTCGTCCTCCGCTGGCCGGAGGAGCGGGAATGAGCGGGACGGCCCGGCCCGGCGGGGGCGCGAAGGACGGCACCGTCGGGATCGTCGACGACCATCCGATCGTCTCCTACCCGCTGGCCGAGGCGCTGCGCCGTGCCGGGCACCGGGTTCTGGAACCGGTGACCGCCGTCGAGGCGCTGCCCGTGGGAGGTCCCGGGAGCGTCGTGGTCTGCGACTACTCGCTGCCTGAGGGCCGCGCGGGCGCGGAGGCGGTCGCCCATCTCACCGCCCGCGGCTGGCGGGTGCTGGCCACCTCGGGGGTCGCGGGCCGCGAGCAGGTGCTCGGCGTGATCGCGGCCGGGGCGTGGGGGTACGTGGAGAAGCGCTACACCACCCACGGCGAGTACGTCCACGCGGTCGGCGTGGTCAGCTCGGGCCGCCATCATGTCTCCTCTCTGCTGGCCGCTCTCCTCCTCGACGACGCGGCGGCCCGTCCCCTGGGAGACGCCGACCTGTCCACCCGCCAGCGGGCGGCGCTGCGCGCACTGGCCGAGGGCGACAGCGAGGAGGAGGTCCTCGCCGCCGCGGGAACGGACACGGCCGGGCTCGAGGCCGCGCTGTCCGGGGCGTTCGCCCTGACCGCCCGCCGCCGCAGGGTGAACCGCCTCTCTCCGCGTGAGCTCGACGTGGTCGCCGTGGTCGGCTGCCGTGGCCTCGGCCTCAAAGAGACCGCAAGGGAGCTGGGGATCAGACCAGGTACCGTCGCCGACCACCTCGAGGCGATCAAACGTAAGTACCTGGCCTCCCACCCGGAGGAGAAGGATCTCTCCCCACGCGCCGCGGCACTGCGCTGGGCGATGGAGCTGCGCCTGTGCTGATCCTGCCGCCCCCGCCACCCCACGGCCATCCCCAAGATTGGGGATGGCCGCGCCTTCCGGACCGTTCCATACTCAGCCTGGGGCCCGCCCTATCCGTCAGGAGCAGAACATGCGCACACGCATAATTTCGTCCGCCCTCGTCGGCACGGCGCTGGTCGCCGCGGCGCTCCCGGCCCCCGCCCAGGCGGGTACGGCCAGCGACGCTGGCGCGGCGGCCCGCGGTTCCGTCAGCTACAGCGTCACCATCTCGGGCAACGTCAGCGGCAGGAGCTTCCAGCGCTCCGGCACCGTCGTCCTGCGCAGCACCGTCACCCGGGTCACCACCAACGGGGTCAACCCCGTGGACATCTGCCTGAAGTCGGGCTTCCCCGGCGGCATCCCGGACGTCGGCGCCATCTGGTACGGCAGCAACTCGGCCTGCTTCGGGAGCACCGCCGCCCTCGACATGGCCTACGTCAGGGTCAACGGCAACAGCGCGACGGTCTCACCGGACAGCCGGATCAGCGCCACCGGCTCCAACGGTTTCACCCCCAGCAACAGCGTCACGAGCTGCATCTACCACCCGACGGAGGGCGGCGCCACCTACACCTTCCGCGACAACGGCACCGTCTCGGGCCGGATCTCGGTGCGCGGCTTCGGCGGCTACCCCTGCGGCTCCTCCACCTACAACGCGAACATCTCGGGCCGCCGCAACTGACGGTTCCCGCGCACACCGTGCCGTTCGGCCGTGTCCGCCCCGTCGCTTCCGGGGCGGACGCTGCCCGCGCTCCGTCACGCGCCACACATCGCCGGGGCGGCTCAACACGGTCTTCCCTCTCCTCGGAAGCCCCCTCATCCGCGGAAACGATCACCACGTCTGCTCATACGCCCGGCATCGGCTGGCTACTTCTTCATTAACTCCATGTCATTGACCGTAGTCATGTTGGAATCGTAGGTCGTCTCTCCAAGCATGAGGAGACCCATGATCCGACGACTCGGCTTCTTCATCACGACCATGGCGGCGGTTCTGACGGCGGTCACCCCCGTCGCGGCCGCCGTACCGCCCGCGACCGTCACCGACGTCGCCCACCGCGGGGCGTCGGCCTACGCGCCGGAGAACACGATCGCGGCCTTCGAGCTGGCACGCGAGCAACGCGCCGATGTCTTCGAGCTCGACGTCCAGGAGACCAAAGATCACGAGCTGGTCGTGGTGCACGACACGACACTGACCCGCACCACCGACGCGGAAAGGGTCTTCCCCGACCGGGCACCGTGGCGGGTCGGCGACCTCACGCTCGCGGAGATCCGCAGGCTGGACGCCGGCTCGTGGTTCGCCTCGAAGTACCGGGGCGAACCGGTGCCCACGCTCGGGGAGACGTTGCGCGCGATGAGCGGAAGCGGCCTCGGCCTGCTGCTGGAGATCAAGGCGCCCCAGCTCTACCGGGGCGTCGAGGCCCGCGTCGCCGACGAGCTGCGACACAACCCCTCATGGCTGGAGCCGGGGCGGCTCGTCGTGCAGTCGTTCAGCTGGGAGTCGATGCGGACGTTCCACCGGATCATGCCCCGGGTCCCGATCGGCCTGCTCGGCACACCGTCGACCGCGCAACTCCCCGGGCTGGCGGCGTTCGCCAGCCAGATCAACCCACCGTACGGCGGCCTCACCCCCGAGTACGTCAGGCGCGTCCACAGCCTGCACATGGAGGTCTTCACCTGGACCGTGGACGACCGGGAGACCATGCGCCGCCTGATCTCCTACGGGGTCGACGGCATCATCACCAACAAACCGGACGTGCTGCGCACACTCCCCCAGACCTTGACGCACCAGACCTCGAAACGGCGCGCTGCCTGAGGCGAGGGCAGCCCCTTCCACGAGGCGGTCTCCGCGCCGCAGGCCGTCGTTCCCGGCCCGTGGTCACGGGCCGGGAGTCCCTCCGCCCACACTTGGATACGGCAGGAGCCCAGGCGGGACGGGGCTCAGGCGGGTTTGGGCCGTGCCCGGAGTGTGGTGATCAGGACGAGCAGCGTGATGACGGAGGTGACGAAGATCGACAGTGTCATGGACAGCGCGTTCGCCCCCGCGAGGGAGACCAGTGGGGGCACTGTCGCGCCGATGAGGAACTGCAGCACGCCCAGCATCGCCGACGCGGTCCCGGCCCGCTCACCGTGCGGGGTCATGGCCAGCGCGTTGGTGTTCGGCATGACCAGGCCGATGCTGGAGACGGCGACGAAGAGCCCGGGGAGCAGTCCGAACAGCCCCCAGCCGACCAGCACGCCGACGAGCGCGGCCAGCGCGCCGACCAGCCCGACCACGAGTCCGATCCTCAGCATGCGGCGGGCGCCGTAGCGGCCGACGAGGACACCGTTGACGTTGCCCGCGAGCACGATGCCGATGGAGTTGACCGCGAAAATCGCCGAGAAGACCTGGGCGGTCACCCCGTAGCCGTCCTGCAGCACGAACGGGCTCAGCGTGATGTAGAGGAACAGGGAGCAGCCCGCGAGCGCGGCGACCAGCGCGTAGCCGATGAAGCCCCGATCCCGGACGAGCACGGCGAACTGCCGTCCCGTCTCGCGCAGCCCGCCGGTGTGCCGGGCCTCCCGTGCGAGCGTCTCCGGCAGGCCCAGCGCCGCCAGGAACAGCAGGACGCCGATGACGGCGAGCGCGACGAACATGCCCCGCCAGTCGGTGAAGCGGGCGAGCTGTCCCCCGGCGAGCGGCGCGACCACCGGCGCCAGGCCGCCGACCAGGATGAGAAGCGAGAACACCTTGGCCGCCGCGTCGCCATCGAACAGGTCACGGACCATCGCCCTGGCGATGACCAGACCGGCGGCTCCGGCGAGCCCCTGCACGAGACGGAAGCCGATCAGCGACCAGATGTCGGGGGCGATCGCGCACAGCACCGACGCCACCGCGTACGTCGCCACTCCCAGGAGGAGCGGGCGGCGGCGGCCGATCCGGTCGCTGACCGGGCCCGCCAGGAGCTGGCCGAGCGCCAGTCCGACCATGCACATCGACATGGTGAGCTGGGCGAGGGCGTCGGTGGTCCGCAGGGCCCGGCCGAGTTCCGGCAGGACCGGCAGGTAGAGGTCCATCGACAGGGGACCGAAGGCCGACAGGGCTCCGAGCGTGCCCAGGACGCGCAGCCGCCGGAAGCCGGAAAGGACGATGGGTTGTGTGACGAGGGTCATCGCGGGCCGTACACCCGCGCGTCCCGCTCGTCCTCACCGTGCCGCCGCCCGTACCGGATGTCCCGGCCGGGGACATCGGCGGCGTCGGCGGACATGGCGCCATCGCCGGGACCGGCGTCCATGGATCTCCTTCCGTGGGGGTTCTCCGGCTCCCGCGCCACCCCTGGCCGGGGTCTCACGAAGTCGCCGGTGGTTGGGGACTCTGGCCGTGCGGACCGCCGGAACGCTCGAAACGGGCCTTGACACGCCGGGACGACGGCCACGACCAGTATCACGACGCCCGTCCGGCAGGCGGCCACCGGGGCCCGCCCAACCAGGGACGGACCACCGTGAAAACACCCCGAGGAGGCGGCCTCACCCCGTTGTCCGACCTGTGTTCCGTGGAACGGCACGCGCCCGCCGGGCGAAAGACCGGGCAGGCCACCATATGAGGCACCGTATGCGGCGCCGTGCCGGACCCGTGGACGTCCATGGCGTTCGGGCACCCGCGGGTACCATTGGGCGCCGCATGCGTCTACGGCACGTCATGTGAGCCGCTGTCCGGTGTGGACGGCGGCACAGCGAAGGAGACGCATCTGTGGCACGGGAACTGACACTCGCCCTGGCACGCGTGGCGGTAGAGGCCGCACTGACTCGCGCGACCCAGGACGGCCTCCGGGTCAGCGTCGCGGTGGTCGACGCCCTCGGCCGAGACGTCCTCGTCGTCCGCAGCGACGGCGCCACCTGGTTCACCCCCGAGGTGGCACGCTCCAAGGCCCGTACAGCCGCCGCCTTCCGGCGCGACAGCGCCTCCCTCGCCGGACTCAAGGAGTCCTACCCCGAGGTGTTCACACTCGCGGGCGACCAGGTGCCGTTCCGCCCGACCACCCTGCCGGGCGGGATTCTCCTCGAACTCGACGGCGAGATCGTCGGCGCCATAGGCGTCAGCGGCGCGACCCCGGCCCAGGACGTGCTGTGCGCCGAGGCGGGCAGCGACGCCTGCGCCGACTCCGGGCCCCGCACCGGCTGACCCCCTCAGAAGCACACCGGCCGAACCCGTCGAAAGCACATCCGCCGAACCCCCGAAAGCGCACCGACCGAATCCGCCGGAAGCGCACCGGCTGAATCCATCAGAAGCCGGCACGCCCCGGTCCGGGTGGTCGCCCACCCCCGCGGGCGACCACCCGGACCCGCGCCCTAGTGGTCGTGGCCGCAGGAGAGGCGGGCTTTCTCCAGCTCGGCGGGGTCGTTCCACCAGAAGGCCGTGGTGCTCGGGTGGACGGGGACACGGGCCCTGACACCGACCGCCCTGACGCTGACCGCCCTGGCGGCGGGCGCGGGCTGGTCGGTGGTCGTGGCGGACGGGTACGGCGCGAGCAACTGCTCGACCGTGTGGTGCTCCCCGCCGACGACGACGGCGACGACGTTCGCGGCGTCCTCGATCCGGGACAGCGGATCGCCGTCGACGACGGCCAGGTCGGCGTACGCGCCCTTGCCGATCCTGCCCAGCGGCAGGCCGAGGTAGGTCCCGGACGTACTGGTGGCGCTGGTCAGCGCCTCCAGCGGGGTCAGGCCGTACCTGACCATGGCCCGCAGGTTCATGTGCAGGCTGACCGCGAGATGGTCGATCGGCGCGTCGGTGCCGGTGGTGACGACGCCCCCGCCGCGGATCATCGCCGTCAGCTGCGCCACCTGGTTGGCCAGGTTCGCCCGCGCCACCGTCTGGTCGGTGGTCTGCGCGGAGGTGACGGACGCCTGCAGCTTCGCCATTCGCCAGTTCGGGTAGAGCCTGCGGACCCGCTCGTCGGTGACCAGCGAGGTGTCCTCCCGGTACAGGGTGCCGGAGCCGAACAGGGTCGGGGTCCGGGCCATCTTCGACGCGTTGAACATGGAGATGACGTCCGAGTAGCCGGAGCCGACATTGGTGACGGTGCGCGAGTAGCCGAACCTGTTGGTCGCGCCGACGTGCTCGGTGCCGTCTCCGCCCATCGCGATCGCCGGGTAGTGGTAGTGGGACGTCACCGGTTTGCCGTTCCGGTGGGCCCAGGCGATGACCTCCCGGTGCCAGACGACGGGCAGCCGCACGTAACACTTCATCAGGTCGTAGTCGAGGCGGGCGGCCCGTTCGAGCTCGAGCAGCAACTGCCGGTGGGAGAACGTCGGGCGCATGAAGTTGTAGTAGATGCGCGGCCCGTCGATGGCCTCGCCGGTGCCCAGGTAACGCGGTGCGAGCCGGGCACCCGACTGAACCGACTCCCGCTCCTCGACCATGTGGTACGCGGGCGAGCCGGGTGAGCGGGTCGTCGTGACACCGAGCGCGAGCCACAGCGGCCCCTGCCGGGACCCGTAGGCGTAGCCCTGCATCTCGCGATGGTGATGGATATCGATCAGGCCCGGCATGACGAACCTGTCACCGGCGTCGACGACGGTACCGGGCCGCCGGTCCCGGTGCGGCTCGATCGCGACGATGCGCTGGCCGCGCACGATGATGTCGACGTCGCGGGCCACGGTCGCGGAGACGCCGTCCCACATGCGGCCGGCATGGATGACGACCTGGTCGGGGCCTGGGCGGTTGCGCCAGGACAGCTGGAGGGGAACAGCCCGGACAGCTCCGCCGTCGACGCGTACGGTCTTCAGCCGCCCGCCGTTGAGGTAGAGCAGGGTGGCGGAGTCGCCGGCCCAGGCCGGGGCGTCGGACAGCTCTCGGGTGACCTGACGGGCGGGGCCCGTGGGCCGTCCGGTCCTGTCGACCGGCAGGACCCACAGAAGCGACTCCATGGCGAAGGCGAGCATGGTGCCGTCCGGCGACCACACGGGGCCGTCGTCGCCACGGGTCTGCAGGGATCGGTGTGGAGCCGGGTCGACGTACGTACCGGCACCTGTCGCCCGATCGACGAGAAGGATCTTGGACAGGCCTTCACGGTACCGTCGCGAGTACGGCACGACCGCCGCAAGCGCGATCGTCTTCCCGTCCGGCGACCAGGTCGGCCTGCCCGGTTCGAAGGTCGCGTCGAAGACCTTCTGGACGTCGCCGGTGGCGACGTCCAGAACCCACAGCGCGCCGTCCTGGTCCAGGTAGGCGATCTCCTTCCCGTTCGGCGACCACCGGACCGACAGGGCGGCGGAGTCCGACAGATGAGTCAGCTGCCGATCGGTGCCGGTGGCGAGGTCGCGGACCCAGATGTTGAGGGTGCCGGTACGGTCGGTGACGAACGCCAGCCGCCGCCCGTCCGGGGAGAAGTCCGGGTCGGCCTTCCACCACCGGTCGCGAAACAGCGGGATCGGCTTGTGCCCGATTCGCATGAGGTAGATGTCGTTGAGGGCGCGGAAGGCGATGGTCGAGCCGTCCGGGGACACGACCGGGCTTCCGATGCCGGTTACCGGGAACGAACCGGACGCGTCGAACACGCGGACGCTCTTCGTGTACTTCGGGGTTCTCGTATCGAGTGCGGCGGTGAAGCCGACCGTACCGGAGGACGTGGAGCCGAGGCGGCGGGTCCGAACGGCGCCCGCGGAGGTGTAGAAGTAACGCCCGTCCGGGGCGAACCCGGCCCTGAACGGGAAGACCTCCTCGCCGGTGACGAGCGTGCCCGCGGTGCCGGCCAGGTCGTTGGCGCCGTCGTGGAAGAGGTGGTAGGCGATGTCGGTCCCGTTCGGCAGCCAGGACGGCTGGTGGATGACCTGACCGGCGGGGACGGTGACCACCGTGCTGCGGGCGCCGGTGGCCACGTCCACGACGTCCACCCTGGTGTCGGCGACGACGAACGCGATCTTGCTCCCGTCGGGTGACCAGGCCGGTTCGTACTCCTCGGCGGAGGTGTCGGCCAGTACACGCGTCGCACCGGTGGCGACGTCGAGCAGGTGGATGCCGTAGCTGCCACCGGCGTCGGACGAGTAGGCGATGGTGCGCCCGTCCGGGCTGTACCGGGGCTCTCGATGGTCGAACGGCCCCGTGGTCAACTGCTTGATCGCGGACCCGTCGGGCCGGATCGTCCACAGGTTGAAGACACCGTCACGGTAGGACTGGAACACGATGGTGGACCCGTCCGGGGACCAGTCGGGCTGGGCGATGTCGTACAGGTCGCTGGTGAGCCTGCGGGCGGTGCCGCCGGAGGCGGAGCAGATCCACAGGACGCCGAGCATGTCGAGCGCGAGCATGCGGCCGTCGGGTGAGAGCGCGACGGCGAAGTCGGTACCGGACCCGACGGAGATGTCGCCGCCGTCGCCTGCGTCGTCGGCCTGGGCCCGCACGGCGGCGGTGGGCACAAGGGTGGCGGCCAGAGCCGCTCCGGCACCGGCCAGGACCGCCCGGCGGGACGGGCGGAACGGCGACCCGGAGGTGGGAAGGGGTGCGTTGGGGGAGGCGGGGGTGGGACTCGTCACGAGTTTCCTCCTGCGCTGCACGTCTCGGGCAGAACGCGATGATCCCTTGAATCATGACCTTGAAACCGGCGTATCGCAGGACCCGGCGGCACTCCGTGCGGTGAGCGGACGCCGGTCGCCGCCCAGTGGCACAGAGAGCACGCCGAACGGTTGCCGCACAAGCCTGCGGGCCGGCGGCACCTTGGCTCGCCGAGCACCACACAGCGGTCCCTCGGACGCGACCTCACCGCCTGCGGCAGCCACACGCTCCGGTGGAGGGCTTATGTGAAGGTCCCATACTCCCGAGCAAGGAGCAAAGGATCCGCAGGTAACTCGTGTGCCCTCCGGCCGATACCCTCCCTGTGGAAAGCGGAAGTCGGCACGCCTTCCAGCGCGCCGCCCACAAAGACCGCTATATCCAGATGTGGCCTATTCGTTACCGATCATCTCCCCGGCACGAGGGCTGGAGAATTCCGCAACCCACTGGTGTGCCGTTTGCCCGGGTCACCGGATGCGTGCAACACCGTGCTCACCAGCGCGGGCGGTTTCGGAGCCGCCGTGGCCTTGATGCTGGCGATCGAGTCCATCGCACCGGAGCAGGTCGAACACCATCGGACCGTCCACCAGTTGGTGTCCAACCTGCTGACCATGCAGGACCCGCTCTAAAACAGGGTTTCCCTACCCGACGGCCTACTTCAGCAACTGACGAGCCATGACCAGTCGCTGGATCTGGTGCCCTCGTAGATCTGGGTGATCTCCAGCCCAGGATCCGACCATCTGCGGAAATCACTCGATCATGCGTCTGAGCAGGGGTTACGCTTGCGGACGTCTCGCGTCACCTGTCACTGGTTTCGGCTCTCTCACGGAACAGCGACGGAACAACAGCAGGAGGCCCGTCTTCATGGCGATCCCCAAGAAGGGCTCACGGCTCATCACGGTCGACGGCGTCACCTACCGCTGGCGCATCCGCCGCAAACCCACGTACTGCCAGGCGAACAGCTGGGGACCGCTGACCTTCGCGGTGGAGTCGGCCGACGGGCCGGGACGCGTTCTCCTGGTGGCGCTTCCCTGTTCCCGGCCGGACGCGTGGCTCGGAGAACGAGCGATGGCCGTACGACCGGCGCTCGTGGCGGGGAGCATGCGGATGGCCCTGGAGCGTGGCTGGGATCCACGACAAGCAGGCAGTGCCTTCACTCTCAACCTGACCGAGGGGGACCTGACTGACGCGATGAACGGCCGACAGCCTTCCTACATGGTCCCCTTCATGAGGAGATGACCGACTCAAAGACACCCTCTTGGTCTCCAATCTCTCCTGTCTCCCCTGAAGGAGATGTCGGATAGTTAAGGCATTCGATGCGGCGGGCCGGGGTGATCGTGCGGAAGTAAGAAGTAACAGGTCATTGCCGTGGTTGGGGTCTGGGCGGCCTTGGGTGGGTTTGGACGTGGATGACGTGGGCCGCCAGTTCTTGGGCGGTGGCGGCGGTGAGGGTGGTTTAGCGGCCGTGGAGGGCGAACCAGCGGTCGGCGAAGGGGTCGTAGAGGAACGCCCAGGTGGGGAAGCGTTCACGGAGGGCCTGTAAGTACAGGTGAGCCTGGGTCATGGGGCGGGTGGGGACAGTTCGGCCCAGACGGTACGGCCGGTGGCGTCGCCCTTGACTCCCCAGGCGGTGGTGAGGGCTTCGACAAGGTGGAGTCCTCGTCCGCCTTCGTGGTCGGAGGTGGGCAGGCCGAATAGGGCGGGGCCGCCCTGGTCTTTGATCGCGAGGTAGGCGGTGCCGTCGGGGCGGGGGTGGATGAGGGCGGTGAAGGTTCCGCCTGGTTCTCCAATGCGGGTGTGCTCGACGGCGTTGATGGCGAGTTCGCTGGCGATGAGTTCGGCGTCGGGGTGGCAGGGAAGGTGCGCCCTGACGAAATGGCGGGCCTGGCGCACCTGTTCCCTTGTGCCGGGGAAGGTCCGATGCCATCCGTCTGCGATGTCCCAGCGGGTTTGGGGCGGGATCATGTCGGCTCACCTCGTGATCATGCAGGTCAGGGAAGTTGATGTCTGCGAGCGGTACTAAAAGTACGTGTGCAGTACTCTTGATACAAGCGACTTGAGGTACTTGCCCCGCACAATGAGTACTGATCTCTTAGAGCCTGCGACCGAGGAGGGGGCCCATGTTCGGACTAATGGTGCGATTCACCTGTAAAGACCAGGCCAGCGCCGAAGCGTTCGACCAACTGACCGGCCAGACCATCGAGAAGATCCGAGAGAACGAGCCGGGAACGCTGGTGTACGCCGCGCACCACGTCGAGGGGCAGCCGCTCCAGCGGATCTTCTATGAGCTGTACCGAGACCGGGCAGCCTTCGACGCGCACGAGGAACAGGAACACACCCGGCGTTTCCTCGGCGCTCGTGATGATCTGCTGGCCTCGATCGAGGTCGACTTCCTCCACCTGCAGGCCGGTAAGGGAACAACAGGGTGAGCACCGAGTATCAACGGGCGCTGGGGCGACGCATCGCGCAGGAACGCAAGCGACGCGGCCTGTCACAGCCCGAGCTGGCACGGCTGATCGACCGATCGGTGGCCTGGGTCTCCCAGGTGGAACGCGGAGTGCGCAAGGTCGACCGCATGTCGGTCCTGGAGAAGGTCGCCGAAACCCTGGACGTGCCGCTGTCGGAGCTGGCCGCCGAGGCACCGGTGGTCGCCGCCGTCACCGAAGAGACTCCGGGCACAGCCGATCTCCGGCTCCTGCTGTCGAGTGTTCACTCCCTGCGAGCCATGCTGCATCCCGTACCCGCCGCGCCTGCCGAAGAGCTCAGAGCGCAGGTCGAGCAGGCCTGGGAGCTGGTTCACGAGAGCCGGTACGCGGAGCTGACCGGGCTGCTTCAGGGGCTGGTACCCGCGTTGGAGACCGCGGTGCGCTCAGCTCCCGAGGAGCGTCGGGCCGAGCTGTTCGAGCTGCTCGCCGCGGCCTATCAGGCGTGCTCGGCCGCCCTCGCCAAGCTGGGTGAGCCGGAAGCCGCGTGGATCGCCGCCGACCGGGCGATCATCGCGGCGGAACGGGCAGGGGATCCGCTCCTGGTGGCGGCCGGCGCCTTCCGGCTCGGGTTTGTCTTCCTGGGAGCGCGTCACTTCGACCAGGTGGAGGAGACGGCCCGGACCGCCTCGGACGCGCTGTGGTTCCTGGCCGAAGCGGGCAAGCCCGAGGCCATGTCACTGTGGGGCGCTCTCACCCTGCAGCGCGCGGTGGCCGCCTCCCTGCTCAACGACGCCGACACCGCCTACCGGCACCTCGCCAAGGCCCGTGAGATCGCCGGACGGCTCGGCGACGGGCGCAACGACTACAACACCGAGTTCGGCCCGGCCAACGTCGCCCTGCACGAGGTCGCCGTGGCGGTCGAACTGGGCGACGCCGGTCACGCCCTGCGGGCTGGGACGACGGTGGATGTCTCGACGCTCTCCGGTGAGCGCCGCGCCCGGCTCCACATTCACCTGGCCCGCGCGCACGCCCAGCGCCGTCAGATCGACGAGGCCGTGTCGGCGGTGCTGGAGGCGGAGGCCGTCACCCCGGAGCAGGTACGCAACCATCGCGCCGTCCGCCGGCTGGTGTCCGATCTGCTGACCATGCAGGACCCGCCCTCGCCTGAGCTGCGGGAACTCGCCGACCGGGTGGGGGCGTAAGAGGATGCCGGTCAGCAGTTGGACGTGGTAGCCGTATCCGAGGGCGAGGCTTTCGAGCATGGTCGGCGAGCCGTACTCACCACTCAGCGAATCCTCGGTGATCATCATGTAGATGGTCCTGTTGGGCTGACAGTACAGGCTGGCCGTTTCCACCACGTCGTACTCACCGCAGGCGGTCTTGACCCGCGAGGTGTGCGAGAAGACGATCTTCGGCCTGCCGAACCTGAACCCGGCCTTCTTCAGCTGCGCTCCCCACGCCTTGTCGAGGCAGCCGGACTGGGCTGGGACCGGGCCGACAAGGTCGCCTCCCTGCTCTCTGCACTGGCCGGGGTGGCCTCCGTGGGAGTGGCGGTGTGGGCCGCCTGACCGCCCACGCCGCACTCCCCTACCCCCGAAACGCCTTGTCCACTGGAGGATGTCAAACGCCGACGGGATCCACCTTGATGGGCGGTATCTGCTTCAGGCAAGCAGTCGGCCCTGGGGTTCCCTTCGCGATGAAACCGGCGATGAGGCCGGAGACGCAGCCGCTGGGGTCCAGGTCGGGGACATGGCCCATGTTCGGTACGGAGATGAGCCTTGATCGCTCGAACCTGCGGGCCACCTTGGCGGCGTCGGAGTCCGGGGTGATCGCGTCCAGGTCGCCGGTGAGCACCAGAGCCGGAACGTCGGGGAAGTCATCGCTGACGGGGTAGGGCCGGGTCGCGGTCTGTCGCGGCCACCCCAGGCAGATTCTGGCCAACTTCCTCAATGTCCTGACAAGGGTTGCGTTCACGGCCAGGCTTCATACCGGCCATTTCGACCTGCTGATCGTCATGGTTTGTGTGTCTGGCGGACGACGACTTGATGGGGTGACCGTGAGCCCCCGTCAACAGCCCTTGCTATTCGTCAGGCAGCAGGTAGCGCCAGGAGAGCACGAAGAGTGCCCCCGAACCGGTCTTGAAAAGTGATCGGCCGTACTCCTGCCCGGCAGGCACCGCCTTGGTGATCGCACTCACCGCCGCCCCCTCGATGTCCTTATGCCAAACCGGGTCCACCGTGCCCGAAGGCTCCGGGACCCCTGCGGGCCACGGCGCCGGCTTGCCCTCCGCCGAGGCGGCCCCTTCGGCGACCATGCGGACACGGGTGGCGACGTAGTCGGTGCCCGCGGCGGTGCCCCGGGTCGCCAAGCCGTCCATCACCTTCTTCGCCTCCGAGAGCTCCTTCGGGTAGAAGCCCGCGAGCTGGTCCAGAGCCGGGGCCCGGACCTCCAGCATCTTTCCGTCCTTCCCCCGTACCCCGAGGATGGTGGTCGGCACGTCCGTCACCGCCGGCGCACCCGGCTTGGGCTCCGCGGTCGGCGGTTGCCCGGTCAGGTACGTCTCCATCGACGCAACCGTCTCGCCCGTCTCGGCAACGGTGAGCTTCAGCTGCTTGCTCGCGTCAACGATCACCAGGCCGTCGCTGTACAGCACCACTCTCGGCGGACGCAGCACGTTCATGGTCGCGGTCACGAACCCGCCTTCGGCACCCCACAATGCAACCGGCTTCGGCGGCCCGTCGTCAGCCAAGGTCGCCGACGTATCCGATTCCACTCCTCCGCAGGCCGCAGTCAGGGACAACAACGCCACGAGCAGGGTCATTCGCACTCTCATGCCCCACAAACGTCCGTTTCCTTCAGATGGTTCAGCCGGTGTCGTTCGCGGTCAGGCGGATCCACCGGCAAGGCATTCGTCTTCCTGGGAGCGCGTCACTTCGACCAGGTCGAGGAGACGGCCTGTACGGCCGCCGAAGCACTGTGGTCCCTGGCCGAGGAAGGCAAGCCCGAGGCCATGTCGCTGTGGGGCGCCCTCGAGAAGCCGAGGCAATCGCACCGGAGCAGGTTCGCAACCATCGAATCCGTCCGCCAACCGGTGTCCGATCTTTTGACCATGCAGGACCCGCCCTCGCCTGAGCCGCGGGAACTCGCCGACCGGGTCGGGGCGTAAGGGAGTCGGACAGTGACCAGGGAGTGTGCGGGGTCGGCAGACCTCTCGCCCGGGGTTCGGGGCGCAAGCCCCGAGAAGACGCAGCCCGAGTTCGGAACGCGCGGAGCACGAGAGGCGAGGCCCGAATGCGGGCTGGGCGGAGAGGCCCGATTGCGGGCCGTGCGGAAGGTGGGCTCGGGGCCGCCCCGCGTCTCACGGAACGCGGGGCGGAACAGAGGTGCTCGAAAGATCACCCCTGCCCCGAGAGCGCGGGACGATCTTTCCGGAAACAGAGTCTCCTCTGCTCGGCGGCCTACTTGAGGAGCTGGCGGGCCATGACGAGGCGCTGGATCTGGTTGGTGCCCTCGTAGATCTGGGTGATCTTGGCGTCGCGCATCATGCGCTCGACCGGGTAGTCGCTGGTGTAGCCGTACCCGCCGAGGAGCTGGACCGCGTCGGTGGTGATCTCCATCGCGGCGTCGGAGGCGGCGCACTTGGCGGCGCTGGAGAGGAAGGTGAGGTCCTTCTGCGGCTCGCCGTGCATCGCCAGCTCGGACTTGGCGGCGGCGGCGTAGGTGAGCTGCCTGGCGGCCTCCAGCTTCATCGCCATGTCGGCGATCATGAACTGGACGCCCTGGAAGTCGGCGACGGCCTTGCCGAACTGCTTGCGCTCCTTGACGTAGCCGATCGCGTAGTCCAGCGCCCCCTGGGCGATGCCCAGGGCCTGGGCGGCGATCGTGACGCGGGTGTGGTCCAGGGTGGCCAGGGCGGTCTTGAAGCCGGTGCCCGGGGCGCCGATCATGCGGGAGGCCGGGATGCGGACGTCCTCGAAGATGACCTGGCGGGTCGGGGAGCCCTTGATGCCGAGCTTGCGCTCCTTGGCCCCGAAACTGACGCCCTCGTCACTCTTCTCGACGACGAACGCGGAGATGCCCCTGGCGCCCGCACCGGGCTCGGTCACGGCCATCACCGTGTAGTACTCGGAGACCCCGGCGTTGGTGATCCACATCTTGGCGCCGTTGAGCACGTAGTGGTCGCCGTCTGCCACGGCCCGGGTCTTCATCGCCGCAGCGTCGCTGCCGGCCTCCGCCTCGGACAGGGCGTAGGAGAACATCGCGTCGCCCCGCGCGACCGGCGCGAGGTAGCGCTGCTTGAGCTCCTCGGAGGCAGACAGCAGCAGCGGGACGGTGCCCAGCTTGTTGACCGCGGGGATCAACGAGGACGAGGCGCACGCACGCGCCACCTCCTCGATGACGATGACGACCGCGAGCGCGTCGGCTCCGGCGCCGCCGTACTCCTCAGGAACGTGTACGGCGTGCAGGTCGGCCGCGACCAGCGCTTTGTAGACGTCCCAGGGGAACTCCCCCGTCTCGTCGGCCTCGGCGGCACGAGGGGCGATCTTCTCGTCGGCAAGGGCGCGGACAGTCTCCCGGAGCATCTGGTGCTCTTCGGGCAGCGCGTAGAGAGGGAAGCTCATAAGGAAATACTAGGACGTCCAACAAAATATGGACCGCTCCAGCCCGGGTGATCTGCGCAGCCAGATGTTTGTGCAGGTGGCGACAGAGTGTGGAACGGGGGATGCCGATACTCTGACGACACAGAATTGGGCAGAACCGAAAGGAATACCAGTGGCCTACCGCCTGACGATGGTGGGAACCGGATACCTGGGTGCGACGACGTCGGCATGCATGGCGGAGCTGGGCTTCGAAGTCCTCGGCGTCGACGTGGATGCGGAGAAGATCGCCCGCCTGCAGGCCGGCGACCTGCCCATCTACGAACCGGGCCTGGAGGAGATTCTCCGGCGCAACCTCGCCAACGGGCGGCTGCGCTTCACCACCTCGTACGAGGAGGCCGCCGCGTTCGGCGATGTGCACTTCCTGTGTCTGGGCACCCCGCAGAAACCCGGCGAATACGGCGCGGACATCTCCTACCTGGACTCCGCGATCGAGTCACTGGCCCCCCACCTGAAACGCGAGTGCCTGGTCCTCGGCAAGTCGACGGTCCCGGTGGGCACCGCCCAGCGGCTGGCCGAGAAGCTCGTACGGCTGGCGCCCATCGGTGCGGGAGCCGAGCTGGCATGGAATCCGGAGTTCCTGCGCGAGGGTTTCGCGGTGAAGGACACGCTGCATCCCGATCGGATCGTGCTCGGCGTGTCCTCGGACAAGGCCGAGAAGATCATGCGCGAGGTCTACTCCTCCATGCTCGAGCAGGGCACCCCGATGGTGATCACCGACTATCCGACCGCCGAACTGGTCAAGGTCGCCGCCAACGCCTTCCTCGCCACGAAGATCTCTTTCATCAACGCGATGGCCGAGGTGTGCGAGGCCTCCCACGCCGACGTCAAGCAGCTTTCCCTGGCGCTGTCCTTCGACGACCGCATCGGCGGCAAGTTCCTCAACCCGGGCCTGGGCTTCGGCGGCGGCTGCCTGCCCAAGGACATCCGTGCCTTCATGGCCCGCGCCGGAGAGCTGGGCGCCGACCAGGCGCTGACCTTCCTGCGTGAGGTCGACGCGATCAACATGCGCCGCCGGGCCCGCATGGTCGACCTGGCCCGCGAGCTGGCCGGAGGCTCCTTCCGGGGGTGCACGGTCGCCGTCCTCGGCGCCGCGTTCAAGCCGAACTCCGACGACATCCGTGACTCGCCCGCCCTCGACGTCGCCGTCACAATCGGCCAGCAGGGCGGCCAGGTCACCGTCTACGACCCCGTCGCCCAGGAGAACGCCCGCCGGGCCCACCCCGAACTGTCCTATGGCGCCTCCGCCCTCGATGCCGCCCACGACGCCCATGTCGTGCTGCTGCTGACCGAGTGGCAGGAGTTCATCGATCTCGATCCCGACGCGCTTGGCGCCGTCGTCGCGACCCGCAAGATCGTCGACGGCCGCAACGCCCTGGACGCCGAGATCTGGCGCGCAGCGGGCTGGCACTACCGGGCCCTCGGCCGCCCCTGACCGGGCAGCGGGCCGGAGGCGGACGCCCCGGCCCGCTGCGGCGAGATCCGTCGCCCGCGGGAACGCCGAAAGGCCGGCTCTGTGCGGAGAAAAGGGTCGGCCGCGCGGAGGGAACGGTCAGCCGTGCGGGAGGGGCGGGAGGGAAGGTCAGCCGTCGAACTCGCCGAGCTTCACACCACCGACGAACGCATCCCATTCCGAACGAGTGAAGAACAACTTCGGCCCGTCGGGGTTCTTCGAGTCACGCAGCACATACAGGGAACCGAGACCCGCCTTGTGGCCCGCACCGGGAGCAGCGGGGGCGTCGACCACGGCCACCTCGACACAGTCGCCACCATTGTCGCTGCTCAGGGATGCCTTACGCCACACGGCTCCGCTCAACTCTGCTTCCATGTCTCCATCACCTTCGTCATGAGATCGATGCTTGCACGCGGGGACATGGCCTCGGTGCGAAGCTCTTCGTAACGCATACGGACCTCCGCCACATCACGCGGATGATCCGTGACCCGCCCCTCGACCGCACAGTCCACATAGGCGGTGTCCATGCCGCCCTCGACACTGGCTATGACGAACGCCCCGCTCAGACCGGCCGTGACGGTGACGTCTCCGGGCATGATCTGGACCGAGACGTGGCGGTTCTCCATTGCGGCCATGACGGCCGCGATCTGGCCGCGCATGATCTCCGGGCTGCCGATCCGCCGGTAGAGCATGCTCTCGTCGAGCACCGCCCACAGCAGAGGCGGGCTGGCGCCGTGCAGCAGGCTCTGACGCTCGATCCTGGCGGCGACCAGCTCCTCGATCCGCTCCTCCGCGACCGCCCTGCGCCCCTTCAGGAGCGCGCGGGCGTAGTCGGGAGTCTGCAGCAGGCCGGGGAACACCAGGGGCTGCCAGCTCCTGAGCGTGTGCGCCCTGCGCTCGATCTCCACCCACGAGCGGAACCAGAGAGGGTACGCCACCTGACTGAGCATCGGCCAGACCCGCATGAGGGTCCCTCCGGTGTTGAGCATCCGGTCACAGCGCTCGATGAAGTCACGCGACGGATTGCGCTTGGCGGTCTCGACCATCCCGACCAGTGGGGCGGCGTAGGAGACCGCCTCGGCGAGCTGCTCCTGGGTCCAGCCGGCCTGGTCGCGCAGGCGGCGAAGCTCTGCTGCGAAGAACGCCAGCGGGCTTGACCTGCTGTCGAGCTCACGCGACGGGGGCATCCGAACTCCTGTCTCACGTTTCACACCGGAATCACACCGCGACCGGCCGTCGAAGAGCACGATCGCGCGTTCGGCAACGAATTCATCACGCACGGTAATGTGACGCCGTCCTGTTGGGAAGCGCATCCCCAAAACACGTCAAGATCAACGACAGGAAACCCGACGATCCTCCTCGCTCATCCACGAATCCCCCAGGTCATCGCCCATCGTGCGGGAAATGAACGGCCGTTCGAAAAGAGGGGGTGAGATTTCCACTTATGCCGTTTCTTACTACGGAGCGTCACTTCCATTCCCTTCGAACCGCCCGTTTCCGGGGGGTGCGGGGCCACGGGGAGACGACTTTCACCGGCGGGATGGCCGCGAGACACGAGGTGTCGCCCGTCCTGCCCTCGCGGACGAACCCGGATCTCCATCCGGCGCCCTGCGATCCGCGCCGTCCGGTTGGTACGGCACTCGGCCGGCGAGGAGATCCATGGTCGTCCGCAGGGTCCCGCGTCCCGCCCGCCACGCAGGTCGTTGACAGACGATAGACCGAATGAATAATGTTGGACATTATATTCATCGACATCGACCCGGAGCGTGATTCGTGCGGCCCGCCGAACGTGCCGTGCGCGCGCAGACGCCGATGTCAGGAGCTTCGCCGGGCGTCCGCCATGGTGGTTCGGCCGCTCCGAGTGGCAGGCGGACGTGGGAGAAGAATGACCAGCGATATCAGCATTGAGATGAGTTGGGCAGCCTTCGGGCGACGGGCGTCATGTCGGCCCGGCCGGCGACAGCTCCTGAAGACACTCACTGGAAAGGCCATCTGATGGAGCTCGGACTCAGCGGCAGGTCATACCTGGTCACCGGGGGCAGCCGTGGCATCGGCCTGGCGACCGCCCGGCTGCTTCTCGACGAGGGTGCCGCGGTCACGATCGCCGCGCGGACCAGCTCGTCGATCGAAAAGGCGACCGCCGATCTCGGGGGACACCCGCGAGCCGGATTCGTGCGGGTCGACCTGCGGCAGGCCGACGGCGGCCGTACGGCGGTGACGGCCGCCGTCGACCTGTTCGGCCCGCTCGACGGCTTCGTCAACAACGCGGCCGCCTTCTCCGTCCACAACGACCACCCGGACCGGGCCGCGTGGGCCGAGCTGTTCGAGCTCAAGCTTCTCGGCTACGAGTCCGTCGTCCAGGCGGCCCTGCCGCACGTGCGAGACGGCGGCAGTTTCGTCAACATCTCGGGCATCGCCTCGTTGCGGTACATGGCCCTGTCTCCGCACGTCAGCGCGATCAACTCGGCCGTGGAAGCGCTCTCCAGGCACTACGCGGCGCAACTGGCCGAGCGGCGGATCAGGGTGAACACGGTCGTCCCCGGCGTGACGGCGACGGACCGCTACGAGCAGCGCGTCACACGCCTCAGCCAGCGGGACGGCCTCGACGCCGCCGAGGCCAGGAAGACCATGGACAGCAGGATCCCGCTGGGCAGGCCGGTCGATCCGGCCGAGATCGCCGCCGCCATCGTCTTCCTGCTCTCGGATCGGTCGGCGAGCACCACCGGCGCCACCCTGGTGGTCGACGGCGGCGCCATAGCCGTTCCGGACGCGGCGACCGTCCCGGACCAGACACGGGCCGGGACGGGTTCCTGATCGGCACGGGCCGGGGCAGGCATCTGACCGGCTCCTACGGGAGGGTACGGGGGAGGGGGGGGTGGGGGGGGGGCCGGGAAACGCGCACACACCACCCCCCCGAGAAAACCCCCGAGGACAGGGGGCAGTGTATGGGG
>NZ_JBFBCE010000027.1:0-13856 GCF_040689595.1 Streptosporangium sp. NPDC051023
ACACCCTCAGATTCCTGGAGCCGGGACAGGTCGAGCACACCGGCGTCCGGGCCAGCGACGGGCCCCTTCCGTGTCTTCTTCCGTGTCTTTGCGGTCCTCGTTCGTTGCGTGGACCGTTCCGCGGATCTCAGACGAGGTCGGCGTCCGGCGTCCGCGAGCCGGTCACCAGGTAGACCACGTCACGGGCGACGCGGACCGCGTGGTCGGCGTAGCGCTCGTAGTAGCGGCCGATCAGCGTCACGTCGATGGCCGGCTCGACGCCGTACTTCCAGTCGGGGGCCATCAGGACCTTGAACAGCCTGCGGTGCAGCTTGTCCATCGCGTCGTCGTCGTCCTCGAGCTCCAGGGCCACGTCGACGTTACGCGAGGCGATGCAGCTGCCGGTCTTGGTGACCAGGCGCTCGGCGATCTGGCCCATCTCCACGATCGTGGAGCGGATCTCCGGGGGGATCGCGGAGTCGGGGTGCCGCAGCCGGGCCACCTTGGCCACGTGCTCGGCCAGGTCGCCCATCCGCTCCAGGTCGGTGCCCATCCGCAGGGCCGCGATGACCACCCGGAGGTCGACGGCCACCGGCTGCTGCGTGGCCATCAGGTCGAAGATCGACGTCTCGATCTCGGAGAAGACCCGGTCGACCTCCTCGTCGTGGGAGATGACGCTCTCCGCGAGCTGGAGGTCGGCGTCCAGGAGTGCGGTGGTGGCCCGGGAGATCGCCGATCTCACCAGCCGGGTCATCTCCACCAGTCGGCCCGTGAGGGCGTCGAGCTCATCATGGTAGGCGTCGCGCATGGCCTTCACCGTATGTGCGCAACAGTGAACGAACCTCGACCATAAAGTGAACTTTGCGGGAAAGGCCTTGGTCATGCCCCCATGAGCTGCCCCAACGGGGAAACCCCCGCCTACCATCGAGGTCGTGAAGCGGACAGGAGGAGCACGTGAGTGAACTGATGGCGAGTCTGGCCGCCCTGGCCGGGTTCGTCGTGGGGGCGCTGGCCGTGATGGTCGTCCGTCAGAGCGTGAGCCGAGGTGCTGCCGCGCCGGTGGACGAGAACGAGCCCGCTGCGCTGCCGCAGGGCGTCGCGTCGGTGCTGGCGGTCCTGCCGTCCTCGGCGGTCGTGCTCGACAAGGAGGACCGGGTGCTGCGAGCCAGTTCGGCCGCGCGGGCGTTCGGACTGGTGAGGGGCGAGAACCTGATGGCGGCCGAGCTGCTCGCGCTGGCCAGGCAGGTGCGCAGGGACGGCGAGATCCGGGAGAGCGAGATCGAGGTTGCGGGCCACAAGTTCGGCCAGGAGTCGACCAGCTTCGCCGTACGGGTCGCCCCGCTGGGATCGCACGGCCAGGTGCTGGTGCTGGCGGAGGACCAGACGGAGCATCGGCGTGTCGAGGCGGTACGCCGCGACTTCGTGGCCAACGTGAGCCACGAGCTCAAGACGCCGGTCGGCGCGCTCTCGCTACTGGCGGAGACCATCCAGGACGCCGCAGACGACCCGGAGGCCGTCACCCGCTTCGCGGGTCGCATGCAGCACGAGGCCGCCCGCCTCACCTACCTCGTCCAGGACCTCATCACGCTCTCCCGCATCCAGGGAGCCGAGCCCATCCCGACCCCCGGCCCCGTCCCCATCGATGAGGCCGTGCACGAGGCCATCGACCGCTGCAACACGACCGCGGCGTCCAAGGACATCACCCTCGTCGCCGGAGGGGCCGAGGGGCTGCGCATCTGGGGCGACGACGAGCTCCTCGTCACCGCGCTGCGCAACCTCATCGACAACGCGGTGGCCTACAGTCCCGAGCACACCCGTGTCGTGGTCAGCGCGCGCGCCGCGGGCGCCCACAGCGAGTCGGTCGAGATCAGCGTGAGCGACCAGGGAATCGGCATCCCGGAGAGCGCTCAGGAACGCATCTTCGAGCGGTTCTTCCGCGTCGACGCCGCCCGCTCCCGGGCGACCGGCGGCACCGGACTCGGCCTGGCCATCGTCAAACACGTCGCCGCCGCCCACAACGGCACGGTGACGGTGTGGAGCAAGGAAGGCTCGGGCTCCACCTTCACTCTTCGCCTGCCCGCCTTCGGCGGCACGGCGGTAGCAGTACCCGGTACCACCACGACCCCCTTGGAGGCCGCGCAGTGACTCGCGTGCTTGTTGTCGAGGACGAGGAGTCCTTCTCGGATGCCCTTTCGTACATGCTGCGCAAGGAGGGGTTCGAGGTCGCGGTAGCGGCCACGGGGCCCGAGGCGCTCGACACCTTCGACCGCAACGGCGCGGACCTGGTGCTGCTGGACCTGATGCTGCCGGGCCTGCCGGGCACCGAGGTCTGCCGTTCCCTCCGCCAGCGCTCCAACGTTCCCGTGATCATGCTCACCGCCAAGGACAGCGAGATCGACAAGGTCGTGGGGCTTGAGCTGGGCGCCGACGACTACGTGACCAAGCCGTTCTCCTCGAGGGAGCTGGTCGCCCGCATCCGCGCGGTGCTGCGGCGCCAGGGAGACGTGGAGGAGCTGGAGTCGGCCGTCCTTGCGGCCGGGCCCGTCAGGATGGACGTCGACCGGCACATCGTCGCGGTCCGCGGCGACCAGGTGCAGCTCCCGCTGAAGGAGTTCGAGCTGCTGGAGGTCCTGCTGCGCAACGCGGGACGGGTGCTCACCAGGGGCCAGCTCATCGACCGCGTCTGGGGCGCCGACTACGTCGGTGACACCAAGACCCTGGACGTGCACGTCAAGCGGCTGCGCGCCAAGGTCGAGGCCGATCCCTCCAACCCGCGCTGCATCCTCACCGTCCGCGGCCTCGGCTACAAGTTCGACCCCGCCGAGGACTGACCCGGCGCGGGCCTCCTCGGGAGGCCTCAGGGGCTCCTGGACGCAGGGAGACGTTCCCTGCCCGGCGCGGGCCGGGGCCTGCGCGACAGGGGCTCCTGGAGGCATCTTGCGGGCACTCGAACACAGCGAAGGGGGTGTACGGCCCGCACGGGCCGTACACCCCCTTCGTCGTGTTCACATGTGTTCTGCGTCCGGGGGCCTGTCCCGTCACGGGAAAGGCCCCCGGTGAAGGACTAGTGACCGCCCTCGCCCTGCGCGGCCGAGGTGGACGGAGCGGGGCTGGACTCGGACGTCGCGGCGCTCGGTGTCGGGGCGGCAGACTCGGTCGGCATCGGGGCGGCGGCCTCGGTCGGCGTCGGGGCCGCCGGATCGTCCGTGGCGGCGATCGGTGTCGGGGACGTCGCGGGGGCCGCGGACGGGGCCGGGGCCTGCGGGAGGTCGCCGAACTCGCGGCTGCGGGTGATGACCGGGATCGTCAGCGGGACGATGCCCGCTCTCTCGAACTGCAGCTGCACCGAGATGCTCTCGCCGCCGCTGAGCGGCTTCTTCAGGCCGTCGATCACGATCGTCGGCGCCGGCTTGCCGACGTTGACCCGCAGCTCGGTCGGCAGGTCGACCGGGGCGGCGACCTTGGCGGTGCCGAGGGCCGGGTCGACGCCGAGGCCGACGAGCTTGTCCGTCCCCTGGTTGGTGTTCACCAGCGACAGATAGAGCGGCACCGCGCCGCCCTCCGCCAGCTTCGAGCCGGAGTCGGGGCCCAGGAAGAACGCCTGGGAGATGGCGATCCCCTTCACGTTGGCGCTCAGGGCCTCGGTCGGGGTGTAGGGCTTGTTGGTGATCGCGTCCGACCCGGCACCGCAGCCGGCCAGGACCGGAGCGGCTGCGAGGAACGCGGCGGCGGCGATCGCCCAGTGACGGCTCTTGCGGGTCACGGTGCGGGTTCTCCTTGTCACACTAGAGGCAGGGCAGAGCCAACCCTATCCGTGGACTTAGCCGGGTTTTCCGGCGCCCCGCCCCGTCGCCGAGAGGCGGGGAACGCAGGTCATGAGGGCTTTTCATACCCTTGATTCATAGAGTTGAACGCTTGTCAAGCCTTAAAATGCGGCTTTGACCTGCAGTTATGGTGATTTCACTGTTCCGGGAGGCTGTGGATACGTGGTACTCTTGAGTACAGCGGAAGGGGTACTTGTCACATGACTTTCCAGGTCGGCGACACTGTCGTCTACCCCCACCACGGGGCTGCTCGGATCGAGGCCATCACGACCCGAACCATCAAAGGTGAGGAAAGGACCTACCTGGTTCTCAAGGTCGACAAGGGCGACCTTACCGTCCAGGTGCCGGCTGACAACGCTGAACTCGTAGGTGTTCGCGATGTCGTTGGCCAGGAGGGCCTTGAGCGCGTCTTCGACGTGCTTCGCATGCCTCACACCGAAGAGCCCACGAACTGGTCCCGCCGCTACAAGGCCAACCTGGAGAAGTTGGCGTCCGGTGACGTCAACAAGGTGGCCGAGGTCGTTCGCGACCTGTGGCGACGTGACAAGGAGCGCGGGCTCTCCGCAGGAGAGAAGCGCATGCTTGCGAAGGCACGGCAGATCCTGGTCAGTGAGCTCGCGCTCGCCGAGAAGACCAACGAGGACAAGGCCGAGGCCCTGCTCGACGAGGTTCTCAACTCCTGAACACAACATTTCCGCGGGTGGGCGTCGGGGTCGACGTCCACCCGTTCGCATCCGGCCGCGAGTTGCACCTCGCGGGACTTCACTGGCCCGGTGAGACAGGCTTGGCCGGCCATTCGGACGGTGACGCCGCCGCCCATGCCGCCTGTGACGCGCTGCTGTCCGCCGCCGGTCTCGGCGACCTCGGCGGCCTGTTCGGCACCTCCGATCCGCGCTGGGCGGGTGCCTCAGGCACCGCCCTGCTCGAGGAGACCGCCAGGAAGATACGTGCCGCGGGCTTCGAGATCGGCAACGTGGCCGTCCAGGTAATCGGGAATCGCCCCAAGATGGCGCCTCGCCGTACGGAGGCGGAGAAGGCGCTCAGCGCCGCCGTCGGGGCGCCCGTGAGCGTCAGCGCGACCACGACGGACGGCCTGGGCCTCACGGGGCGCGGAGAGGGCGTCGCGGCCATCGCGACCGCGATCGTGGTGAACCTTAATCCGGGGCCGGGCGTCTCCTAATACGGAACGCGAAAGCGCTCCGGCGGGCGGCGCGGATGCCCGTCGTCGCATTTGAGGCGGTGGCCCGTTTACTGGCGCGGTACGGGCCACCCCTTTTTTCGGAATGACGGATGAATGTTCCGGGTAGCTCCCTATTGACACCATGTCTCTTCATCGGGGGAGCCGGACATGATTGGCTCGATTATCGCCGCGATCGTCATCGGTGCCGTCATCGGCGCCCTGGCCCGTCTCATCGTTCCTGGGCGGCAGAACTTCTCGATAGGGCTGACGCTCATCGTGGGCATCGTCGCGGCGCTCATCGGCACCGCCATCGCGGCGGCGCTCGGACTCACCAACACCAAGGGCATCAACTGGTGGGAGCACATCATCCAGCTCGCGCTCGCGGTGATCGGGGTGCTGCTGGTGGTCCAGATGCGTGCGAAGAAGACACACTGATCCCGAAAATTTGCCGTCTCCAGGAATATCCCTGACGCAGGGGGTAGCCATCTCCCCGTGAGCGTGAAGGTCACCTCACTGGGAGGTTCACGATATGACCATCGCATCCATCCTCGGGGCCATCGTCATCGGTGCCGTCATCGGCGCCATCGGTCGTCTCCTGCTTCCCGGTAGGCAGGCGATCGGATGGGTTCTGACCGTTGTGGTCGGCATCGTCGCGGCGCTCATCGGCACCGCCATCGCCCAGGTCCTCGGCGTCGCGACCACGAACGGCATCGACTGGATCGAACTCGTCATGCAGATCGTCCTGGCCGTCATCGGTGTCGGCCTGGTCGCGGGCATGAAGCGCTCCAGGGTCTAGACGCGGCACGGAAGTCCGGGTGACCGGTGGGGGCCGCTCTCCTCGGCCCTCAGGCCCCAGGCCTTCGAGCTCTGGCGCGCAGGGATGGGTGAGGTGGGAGGCCTGCCGTCACCTCGTTCCGCGAGACGTTCCAGAGACCAAGTAGACGTTCGAGGAAGGCCCGCCCGGTTTCACACGGCACACCGGGCGGGCCCGTGCCGTTCCGGATCGGTTCGCCGAAGCGCCGGCTTTCCGCCGGTGCCCAGAACCGCCCCCGGCCGGTCCCGCGCGGGGCCGGAGGCAAGCAGATCGCCGGTCCGCAGCGGGGCGCCGCTCACCTGGTTGTGAGTGAAAGCTGCGGGCCGGTGCGCCGTCGGCCGCCAGGCCCGGTGCGCCATCCGTCCGGTCCGTCCGGCCCGTCCGTGTCGGCTCAGTGTCGGCTCAGTGTCGGCTCAGTGTCGGCCCAGTGTCGGCCCAGTGTCGGCCCGTCCGGGCCGGGCTCACCCGGCTCGCGAGAGCCAGGCCGCCCATGTGGCCCTGAGACCGGGCCAGCTCCTCCCAGGCCCCGGAGCTGGCCCACTCTCCTCCGCGTGGGTCCGGCGGGCGCTCTGGTGGACGCCACGGGCGATGCTCCGGGTGAGGCCTCCCCGGGGAGGGCCTACTCCTGCGGTGGCGTCGGAGTGCTGCGCATGCGCCCGGAGGGCGGGGCCGCGCTTCTCCTGCCATCCGTTTCATCCGCCCCCTCGCCATCCGCTTCGCTGCGGGCCGTGTCCTCTCCGGCCCCTTTCTCCTCCGCGCCGGCCTCGGCCTCGGTGCCGGCGGCGGGTTCGGTGTCGGCGGCCTCGTGGACGGGATCGGGCACCCTGGCCGGGGTCCGCGCTGTTCTTGAGGTCACGGCGGGGGAAGGGGCGTCGGTCATCACCATGATCGGCTGGGTGTCCGCGTCGCGGTCGCCGACCTCGGGCCGCTCCTCCCGTTCCTCCCGCTCGCCGCGTTCGTCCTGTTCGCCGTCTTCGTTCTGCGGTGCCTGCTGGGCGTCCGTGCTCGCGTCCCAGGTCTCCACCCGCTCGCTGACCCGGCCCTCCGGCTCCCGTACGGCGGGGCGAGGCGGATGGACGAGCAGATCGCCGTGGTGGGGCCGGACCAGGTCCCCCCAGCGCAGGGGCCTGTCCTGGGTCACGGGAGCGGGGGCCTGCGGAGGCTCGGCCGCCTCGGAGAGGCCGGGGATCTCGGTGATCTCAGGTGTCTCCGGTGCGGCCGTCGGGCCGACGACGGGGGCGGCGGCGGGGAGGTCGTGGTGCGGCACGGACTCCAGCGGAGGAGCCGCCTGCGGGTCCAGCACCACCTCGGACGGCTGGTGGTGCACCGGCTGCGTCAGGTGGTCCAGGTCGGCGGGGGGCGCCTGCCGGGGGACGGAGCCGCGGCGAACGGGGAGACGGGCGTCGCCGGACCGGACGGGGTACTCCGCGGTCGGTAGGTCGGCGTCGGGGAACGGCACGATGTCGTGGTCACGGCTCGCGGCCGCGGCATCGGCCGCGGCCCGCCGTGCGGCGGCGTGGTTGATCAGCAGCAGCCAGAGCCACAGGGCCAGCAGCAGCGTCACCCAGGGGGCGACGGCGACGACGACGGCGGCTCGCCGTACGTCCAGCGTCGCTCGCACCGCGGTGGCGACCTCGGCGGCGACGGCGGCGGCGAACAGCAGGATCAGGACCACGCCCGCCTGCAGCCGCACCGGCCAGCGCCCGCCTCGCAGTAGCAACACGGCGATCAGCGCGATGGCGAGCAGCGCGTCGAAGGCCGCCGGATAGAGGTAGGCGAGGCCTGGGGGGGCCTCGCCGACGATGGCGAGGGCACGCAGGTCCTCGAAGGAGAGCACGCATGCGGCCGCGGTGAGCGCGGCCACGCCGACTCCGACGAGCGCGATCCCGGCGCGGCGCAGCGCGACGGTCACCCGGCTCTGCTGGGCGGGAGGGGTCGAGGACGGGCGGGAGGCGGTGCCTGCCGCCGCGGGGGAATTCACGTCCATGGCGCTTCGAGCCTACAGAATCGGCACCTGGCATGATCGGTGCACCGAAGCAGGATGAGGAGGAAAGTTGACCGAACTGTCCAGCGATGTGCGCGCGCTCTTCGACGCGGCGAACTTCGCCACGGTGACGAGCCTGAACGCCGACGGCAGCCCGCAGGCCAGCGTGGTCTGGGCCAAGACCGACGGCGACGACATCGTGTTCTCCACGGCCAGGGGGCGGCGCAAGGACCGGAACTTCGCCCGCGACCCCAGGACGACGATCGTGGTGATCGACCACGCGAACCCCTACCGCTACGCGGAGGTGCGCGGGACGGTCACGGTGACCGAGGACCCGACCGGCGCGCTCATCCAGGAACTGTCGCACAAGTACACCGGCAAGTCCTGGGTCGAGGCGCACCCGGAAGTACGGCGGCTGATCGTCCGGGTCATTCCCGAGCGGGTCTATGTGCATGGCTGATCCGGAATGAGCGACGGCGGTATTCGCACTCGTTGTTATAAAAAGTGCTACTGGGCAACCTCAACGTCTCGTAACCCGGCTTGTGAGGTGAGGTAAGGCGTTAGCCTTGCCTCCGTGAGCCTGCAGCTATACGACACCAGCGTACGTACGGTCCGCGAGTTCGTTCCGGTCGAGTCCGGCCGGGCGTCGATCTACCTGTGTGGTGCCACCGTGCAGGCTCCCCCGCATATCGGGCACATCCGCTCCGGCGTCAACTTCGACGTGTTGCGCCGGTGGATGACTCGTTCGGGCTACGAGGTGACGTTCTGCCGAAACGTCACCGACATCGACGACAAGATCATCCGGGTGGCGGCTGCCGAGGGCGTGCCGTGGTTCGTCATCGCCGAACGCAACCAGCGCGCCTTCACCTGGGCCTACCAGGTGCTCGGCTGCCTGCCGCCGACCGTCGAGCCGAGGGCGACCGGCCATGTGCCCGAGATGATCGAGCTGATGGAGCGGCTCATCGCGGCCGGTCACGCCTACGCCGTCGACGGCGACGTCTACTTCGACGTCATGTCCTACGCCGACCGGTACGGCTCGCTGTCCAACCAGAAGCTCGAGAACCTCAGGGCGGCGGGCGACACCGACAGCGACTCGGCCAAGCGGGACCCGCGTGACTTCGCGCTGTGGAAGGGCGAGAAGCCCGGCGAGCCGACCTGGCCGACCCCGTGGGGGCGCGGCCGCCCCGGCTGGCACCTCGAGTGCTCCGCCATGGCGACCAAGTACCTCGGCCCGACCTTCGACATCCACGGCGGCGGCGTCGACCTGATCTTCCCGCACCACGAGAACGAGCTGACCCAGTCCCAGGCGGCGGGCGACGGCTTCGCGCGTTACTGGATGCACAACGGGATGCTCAAGATCGGCGCGGAGAAGATGAGCAAGTCGCTCGGCAACTCCCTGCTGATCCCCGAGGTGACCAAGAAGGTCCGGCCCGTCGAGCTGCGTTACTACCTGGCGGCCCCGCATTACCGCTCCGCGATCGAGTACTCCGAGGAGGCGCTGGGCGAGGCCGCCTCGGCGTACCAGCGCATCGAGGGGTTCGTCACCAGGGCGGCCGAGGTGATCCACGACGTGGACGCGCACGCGCCGCTGCCCCAGGCGTTCGTGGACGCCCTCGACGACGACCTGGGCACTCCGCAGGCGCTGGCCGTCGTGCACGAGGTGGTCAAGGAGGGCAACGTCGCGCTGGCCCAGGGCAACAAGGAGCAGGTCGCCAGGCTGCTGGCCGAGACGCAGAACATGCTCGACGTGCTCGGCCTCGACCCGCGCTCCGAGCAGTGGCGCTCCTCGGGCGAGGAGTCCGGCCTGCGCTCGACCGTGGACGCGCTGGTCGGCGTCGCCCTTGAGCAGCGCCAGGCGGCCAGGGCCCGCAAGGACTTCGCGGCGGCCGACGGCATCCGTGACCAGCTCGCCCAGGCAGGCATCCTCGTCGAGGACACCGCCCAGGGACCTCGCTGGGAACTTTCGCGGTAGAAGCAGGCCGTACCCTAGACAGCATGGCTGGTGGCGGTAGAGGGTCCGGGCGACCCGCGAAGAAGAAGACTCCGACCAAGGGCACCGGCGGCAACGTCCGCCGCGGTCTTGAGGGCAAAGGAGCCACCCCGCCGGCGCACATGCGGCACTGGCACAAGGACAAGGCCAGGACGGAGCGGATCGAGCGGGAGGAGAGGACCGGAAGGCCCTCCTCCCCGCGGACCCAGACCCGCGCCAGGCGGAGCGAGGACGCCCCCGAGTACATCGGTGGCCGTAACCCCGTCCTGGAGGCGCTGCGGGCGGGCGTGCCCGCGACCGCGCTGTACGTCGCCCTGCGCATCGACAACGACGACCGGGTCAAGGAGAGTGTCCGGATCGCCGCCGACCGCGGCATCGCGATGCTGGAGGTCGGCAGGGAGAAGCTGGACCGGCTCACCGAGGGGGCGATCCACCAGGGCGTGGCCCTGCAGATCCCGGCGTACGAGTACGCACACCCCGAGGATCTCGTCCGCATCGCTCAGGACGCCGCTGAGGTGCCGCTGATCGTCGCGCTCGACGGTGTCACCGACCCGCGCAACCTCGGGGCCATCGCCCGTTCCGCGACCGCCTTCGGCGCGCACGGCCTGCTCGTCCCCTCCCGCCGTTCGGCCGGAGTGACCGGCGGGGCCTGGAAGACCTCGGCGGGCACGCTGGCCAACCTGACCGTCGCCCGCGCGGCCAACCTGACCGCGACCCTGCGCGAGTACCGCGAGGCGGGCCTGTTCGTCGTTGGCCTCGACGGTGAGGGCACCGTGGAGATCGGCGAGAGCAACCTCCTCGACGGCCCACTGGTCGTCGTCGTCGGCTCGGAGGGCAAGGGTCTGTCCCGTCTGGTCGGCGAATCCTGCGACCTGGTCGTCCGCATCCCGATGAACGCCGCGGCCGAGTCGCTCAACGCGGGCGTCGCGGCGGGCATCGCCCTGTACGAGGTCGCCCGCCACCGTCGCCGCTAGGGGGGCTGTGGGCCCGTCCAGGCCAGGCCGTCCGGCGAGCGCCCACACCCCTCCAGCCCGAGGGCGACGGCAGGGGGTACGGCGATCTGTCGTGTGCCCTGAACGTGGCGATGTGACGACCCGTCGCGCACCTCGCCCCCCGCTCCAGCCGGTGTACGGCACGGCCTCCGAGCTGTGACGCGTCATCTGGAGATCCCACCACAGCAGGATTCATGCGACAGGAACCGGCGTTTGGTGCTGCCGCCGGTGACGCCTGGGGCGTAAGCCGACTACACTCATCAGATGACCATGCCGACGTAGCTCAATCGGCAGAGCAACAGTCTTGTAAACTGTAGGTCAGGGGTTCGATTCCCCTCGTCGGCTCGTAGACGAAAAGCCAGGTCATCCGGCATCCGGAGACCTGGCTTTTTGCTGTTCAGCGGAACTTTACGATCTTCCGTGCCCGTTGTGTGCCCGATGGCTTTCCGTGCCCGTCGGCTCGCGCCTTCTTGATCGAGGAGTCCGTAGGCATGGCCGTGCTACGCCGACCACCTCAAGACCGAAGGCTGTCATGTCAGCTCTAGTTCACAGAGCTCTCTAGATGGGCGAGCGCACTGTCCAACAGCGCCGGGGCGTCCATCTCCGGGTCCTTGGCCCAGTCCAGCCAGACCGACAGCAGGATGCCGAACACCGCGCCTGCGACAGCCCGCACTCGGTCGTCGTGTTGCGGATGGCCGAGCCTGGCTGCGACCAGTTCGGTGAGCGTCTGCTTGGTCCTGGTGATGTTGGCGAGGCTGGCCGCCCACAGCGAGGGGACGCTGAGTACCAGCGCCTGGCGCTCCCGCTTCGCGGTGACCTCTGTGTCGGTCAGATCGGTGAACACGGCCTGGAAGGCGTTGCGCAGCGCCGACACCGGACCGAGTTCCGGCGGCTGGGCCGCGCACGCCTCGGCGATGAGGGTGTCGTAGTCATCGAAGGTGACCAACGCCTCCTTGGTCGGGAAGTAGCGGAACACCGTCCGGTGCGAGACGTCGGCCGCTTGGGCGATCTGCTCGACGCTGGTGGCGTCGTAACCCTGCTCACGGAACAGGCGCAGCGCATGCCGCTGAATGGCGGCGCGAGTGCCGGCCTTCTTGCGTTCCCGCAGTCCGGGCTGCTCGGAATCTGACATCATGCGAAATCCTTCAGCGGGATGACCGTCCGATACTTTCCGCCGGGGGATTGCTGCGGTGGCTCCTCAGCGCGTTCCAGGATGACATGGTCCAGCTTGTGGTCGGCGAGCAGGCCGCCGATCCCGTCACGCACCGCCCGCCACACCGTTTCCGGGTCCGCCCCAGGCAAGGGCCGCATCCGTATGCGCAGGCTCGCCGGGCTGGTTTGGACGATCTGGTAGAGCTGTACTCCAGGTGTGCGGTCCACCAGGGTGTTGAGCATCAGCGGCGCGATGACGACCTCGCCCCGTCCGGTGGTGAACGTGAGTACGTTGGCCACGCGTCCCTGTACCCGTATGGCTGGCAGGGGGTTGCCGCACGGACACGGGTCAGGCCGTTGTAAGACGCTGTCGCCGAGGTCATAGCGCAGGATCGGCTGGACTTGGTTGGCCAGATTGGTCACCAGAACGGTGTGGGATGGCCTGCCCGGCGGGGTCGGGGAGTAGTCGGCTTCGACCGGTTCGACCAGGGCCCAGTCGCTGTTGACGTGATACCAACCGTACGCGCAGCCCTCGGTGAGGAAGGGACACTCGCTGGCGCCGTAGGTGTCGCGTACCTTGGCTTCGAAGGCGCGGGCCATCCGCGCGTAGTCATCGCTGGTCAGCGTCTCGCCGGCGGGTTCAACCACTACCGGCGCGATGTGCAGCCGTCCCGACTCTTGCTCGGCGGCGAGCATGCTAAGGACGCTGCCGTATCCGAGCAGGAGGGCGGGGCGGAACCGGTTGAGCGCCTCGACCAGTGCGCCGAGAGGGGTGTGCACGGAGAAGAGGCGGATGGCCTTGCGCTGTAGCCGGTGTGCGCGCATGCGGGCGGCGCCGGCCGAGACCAGGAAATGGCCGTTTGTCGCGGCCACGATGGCCATCCGTCCGCCGCCTGCCACAATCCGGGTGATGTCGGCGAGGTCTAGCCAGGACCCCATCATCTGCATGCTGAGGGCGTAGTTGACGGCGATGTCCCGATCGTCCTTGACGAAGATCGCGGGGTTTCCCGTGGTGCCTGAGGTGGTGACCAGCAGGTATCGGTCGAGGAACCGTCCACCTACCAGTTGCGGATCTGCGGCGAAGGCGCGCGCCCGTGCCAGCGTTACCTCGCGGTCGGTGGCCCAATGGTCGTAGTGCGCCATCAGCGCCTTCTTATCGGTGACGGGCAGCGATGCAGAGTCGTCGACGTCCGGAGGCAGGCCGCTGTAGAGATCGCGGTAGTAGGGCGAGCAGGTGCGGGCGTGCTCGACGATCTCGGCGAGCCTCCGTCGCTGGACTGCCACCCACTCGTGGCGCTTTCTGGCGCGGCGTGCGTCTTGCAGCAGCTGTGGAACGCTTTCCTTCATGCCGAACATTATGTCACTCTAATGTCAAATGTTAGTCTGATGACACATTTTTCTGTCCGGGGAGTCACGGGAGGCCATGCTCTCGATCCCGGCGGCCCTGCTGAAGGGGTCAGTCGGCCGGGTTGCAGTGCCCGTTGCGTGCCCGTTGCGTGCCCGTTGCGTGCCCGTCAGGAGAGTGAACAAGGGGGAATCGCGGGGACTCACGGACACAACGAGACCGCCGCTGGCCGTGGCCGCACCGCCCACCCGCCGTAACCGATGTGATGCGCCGACCTGTGCAACACGCCGCCGCACTGCTTTCGCTCTCACGATCGCCTGACTGTGGCACTTCACCGTTGATGGCCTAGGCGATCGGTGAGCCGTGGCTTCGTCCCTCAGCCACGGCTCACCGAATGCCTCGGGCGATGTCGCGGTTCCCGCGCACGACCTCTGTGAGCGGATGCGTCGGCCCCAGGATTCGGATGGCGTCGGTGAGGGTTTGCTCGTATAGCGGGATGGCCCGCTCTAGATCTCCTGCTGATTCGTAGGCGCCCGCGAGGTTGTTGCGGCTGGTCAGGATGTTGGGGTGGTCGGCGCTCAGGACCCGCGTCCGGT